>PWUO01000058.1 GCA_003562555.1 Dehalococcoidia bacterium | reverse complement strand
CGCTGTCGTATGCTGCTGCAACCATCCAGGTCAATCACTCCATGCGTGTTGTTACCTTCGTAATGACCGATAGTCTCCCGTACTAACAGCCGAGCCCCACACTACCTTTGTGTCTTATGCAATTATCCTGTGCCACCTACAATCGACTATACCCAAGTAGTAACACAGGAGACACACCATGCCAACCACAATTCGTGGAACCACCTACTACAGGACAGCCGAAGCGTGTCAGATGGCGGGCATCAGCAAGAACACGTTCTTCCGCTGGCTGCGTTCCGGAGAGTTCGAGGATGTCGCCACAGCCGACCGGCACGGATGGAGACTGTTCAGCGATGCCGACCTCGAACGACTTTTCGAGAAGGCGCAGCGAATCAGCACGAGGGAGTACGCCGCAGTCAGTTGACACCGGGGTCGTAGCAGACATCAACTTCGCGACTCAGAGGACGTTATGCAGGCCGTCAATGCAACCGCAACAACGTGTCAGCGCGTGAAGCCGCCCGCCACTCCCCTGGCGGTCGAGCACGCGGACCTGTGCTTCGGAGACGACGAGTTCGCATGGCGCCGGTTCCGCGAGCGGCTTCTCGACAGAATCGAGGCAAGCGAGTGGTCCAGTTCCAAACCCCCGGAGATGATCACCGGCGTGGTGGATATGGCGCACCATGCCCTGAGCGCTTCAAGCTGCACTCTGTACCTCTGCAACGGACATGGACACAGGGTCTACTACAAGAAACGAAATGGTGACAATCCGGCACGCGCCTCACATGCACGAACGAGTACACTGGATGGAGCTGCCACGTGGGTTATGCAGCACAGGCGACCAATCGTCATCAATGAACCCGGCGACCGGGCTCCGCTGCAAGGACAGCAGTTCGAGCCTCTTGACACCCACGGCGCCAGAGTTCTGTGCATCCCCCTCCTGGCTGACGGGCACCTGCTGGGAGCCCTGGAAGCTACACGCAGGAAATCGGATGAAGCGTTCTCGGATCACCACCTGGAAACCGCACAGGTGATAGGCACCACTGCGAGCATCGCACTGGAGAACATGAGGCTGCGCCAGTCCATCGAGGAGGGCTATCACAGCACCATTCGTGCGCTCGCCAGCGCCATCGACGCCAAGGACCCCTACACGTGCGGACATTCCCAGAGTGTCGCACAGTACTCCATGGTTTGCGGCATGGTTCTGGGGCTGGAAGGTGAGCAGATTCGGACGCTGGAAACTGCGGCGCTGCTGCACGACGTAGGCAAGATCGGCATCGACGATGCGATACTGCGCAAGCCGAGGAAGCTGTCGCCCGCAGAACAGGGCATTGTCAGGGACCATCCTGTAATCGGCGCGGCCATAGTGCACGACATCG
This sequence comes from Dehalococcoidia bacterium, assembly GCA_003562555.1. GTDB lineage: Bacteria > Chloroflexota > Dehalococcoidia > GIF9 > AB-539-J10 > SKVJ01. Next base: position 17,233 of record PWUO01000058.1, on the reverse strand, counting down.
GTTCACTCCGGGAGGTAGTTGAGCTTATCCTGTATCACCACGAGAGATACGATGGGAGTGGCTACCCTCACGGCATCAGCGGCGAGGAGATCCCGCTGGGAGCCCGCATCATCGGCGTTGCCGACGCATTCGACTCGATGACGACCGACCGACCGTATCGGCGCGCACTGACCATCAACGAGGCGATGACCGAACTGCTGCGATGCCGCGGCACACAATTCTGCCCGCAGGCGCTCGACGCGTTCGCCATCGGCTTCACGCGCTACTACAACGAACTGCCGCGACGTCCCCGCGTTCTCGACGCCACAGGGTACGCCCCGCTTCCGATCCGCTGAGACATTCGCCATCTCAGACCTGAATTCAGTTCACCCCGGCCGGTGAAGGCCGGAAACCAGGCATCACGACATCAGCCGATCTGTTCCATCCCCCATTCAGAAGTCCCCAGGAAACAGAGCAGGCCAGAGCACCGTCGGGACCTGTGGAACAGTGCGGTTGCCCATCAACTGCACCCGGGCCCCTCGCTCACGCCAGTCCGCACTCCACCTGCTTGCGATACCTCTCCCAGCTCCTGTCGAGATCCCTCTGTATCTGGGCGAGCGCTTCCTCGTTCCGCTCAGGTTTGAACAACCCGTTGAACCGCCCCTGAAGCTTGAGGTACTCCTCAATGGGTTTGGGCTCGGATTTCCTCTCAAGAATCGATTTGCTCTTGAGGTTGAAGCTCAACTGCCCGTTCTCGTACTCGTACAGTGCCCACGCCCCGGACTCAACTGCCAGGCGACCCATCTCGACGGTCTTCTCCATCGGATAGCGCCAGCCGGGCGGACAGGGGGCGAGTATCTCGATGTACTTGGGCCCCTTGATAGACATCGCCTTGCGTACCTTCTGGAACAGATCCTCAGGGTAGCTTGGCACGGCCGTGGCCATGTACGGAACACCGTGGGCCCGCATGATGGCAGGCAGGTCCTTCTTGCCCTCAGTCTTGCCGGTCCATGTCGTTGTGGTCCATGCCCCGTACGGCGTGGCGCCACTTCGCTGGATGCCGGTATTGGAGTACATCTCGTTGTTGTAGCAGATGTAGATGAAATCGGTGTTGCGCTCCACCGCACCCGAAAGCGCCTGCAAGCCGATGTCGTAGGTGCCACCATCGCCGGCCCATACCACCACATTGGTATCGTGCTTGCCCTGTCTCCTCAGGCCGGCAACGAGGCCCGACGCACCGGCAGCGGCAGCCTCGAACGCGACGCTCATCACGGGAACGTTGAAGGTGGTGTTGGGATAACCTCCGAGACAGACCACCGCACAGCAGGCGGGAATCGTAAACACGGTGTTCTTCCCCAACGCCTTTAGGGCGATCCGCAGCGCGAGGCTGGAGGGACAGCCCGGACAACCGGTGTTCCCGGCGTTCAGTAGTTCTTCAACTGGCAGATTCTTGATTGCCATCCTGTTCCCCCTTAGTCCTGGATTCCCCACCACTCCACGTCCGCCGCCTTTCCGCTTGCAGTCTTCCGGACCATCTCACACATGTCCTCGTACGTCACATCCCGACCACCGAGACCCGCGATGAATCCCTGCACCTTCGAGTTCGCGTAGCCGTAGAGAGATGACCTCAGTTCCGAGTAGATCGTGCCCCCGGCACCGGGCGAGACGTTACGCTCGATGACAACGAACCTCTTTCCGGAAGCCATTCTGCGGAACTCTTCATCCGGAAATGGCCGGAACATGCGCACACGAGCCAGACCCACCTTCATGCCCTGCTGGCGCAGTTGCTGCACCGCAACTCGCGCCTCCGCGCCGAAAGCGCCCATCGCGACGATCACGTACTCGGCATCGTCACATCGCAGCTCCTCAATCAGCTCGCCGTGGTCTGCGCCGAACCGTTCCTTCCATTCGCGGTACACCTGCGGCCAGCGTGCCCTGGCGTTCAGCAGTCCTTCATGCAGGTTCTTGCGCATGCCACCGTACTCAGACTGCGGCAGCATATTGGCGAAGGTCACGGGATCATCCGGATCGATTCTCCATAGCGGCTTCCACAATGGCAGAAAGGCATCGATCTCCGCCTGCTCCGGCACCTCTACCGGCATCGATGTATGCGACATGACGAAGGCATCGAAGTTGACCATCACCGGCACCTGCACGTCCTCGAACTCGGCGAGCCGGTATGCCTGGATGATCGTGTCAAAGATCTCCTGCCCGTTGGCGCAGTACAGTTGCACCCATCCGGTATCACGCTGCGACAGCGCGTCGCTCTGGTCCGCCCAGATATTCCAGCCGGGGCCAAGCGCTCGATTGACGTTCACCATAACGATCGGCAGTCTGGACATCGCCGCCCAGTGCAGCATCTCATGCATCAGTGCGAGCCCGTGGGCCGAGGTCGCCGTGAACGTCCTGATTCCGGTAGTAGCTGCACCGATGACGGCGGTCATCGCGCTGTGCTCGCTCTCCACCCTCACGTACGTGGCATCAAGCTCGCCCGACTCCACCATTTCAGCGGTCTTCTCAACGATCACGGTCTGCGGCGTAATCGGATACGCCGCGATGAACTCCGGCCGCGCCATCTGCGCGGCTTTAGCCGCGATGCGGTCCCCGGTATCAATCATAATCATTGATCCAGTCCCTCCCTCGTCATGGTAATGGCCGATGTGGGGCACTCATTGGCACAAATGCCACAGCCTTTGCAGTAGTCATAGTCGATAGAGACAGAGTCGTCCTCCGCCCGTACGATGCAGGCATCGGGGCACGAGATCCAGCAGCGCAGGCACTTCACACACTTCTCGTTGTCCAGCGTCGGCCGAAAATCGCGCCACGTACCCGTCTTCGCCATAGCGCCCTTGACCGGGCGCGAAACAGTCGTTCTTGGCTCGTGGGTCACCGGTTCACCTCCGTCTGTTCGTACGCCTCGCGGGCTGCGAGCGCGTTGCGTTCCCCCGCCTCCCCCTTCCACTGCTCCTTGATGGCACTCTCAATGGCTTCTATCGAAACCAGTTTCGTTACGCGTGGGATGGCGCCCAGTATCGGGGTATTGATGATCGGAATTCCGCCAACCAGCAGTTTGTGATTGATGGCTATTGCGGCAGCGTCCACCGTGGCAACCCGGAAGGCCTTGGAGAACTCGAAGTCGCCTGGCTTGCCCGTCGTATTCAGTATCAGCACACTGTCCGGCTTCAGTCCATCCGTAACATTGACGAGCTGCAGAAGTCCTGGATCGACAACCACGACGATATCCGGATTGTATATCTGGCTCCTGAGATCGACATCGGCGTCGGATATACGCGCAAACGCTTTGACCGGCGCGCCGCGGCGCTCGGAGCCGAAGAGAGGAAAAGCCTGCACTCCCTTGTGTCCATCCTTAAGTGCCGCAGCTACCAGCAGGTTCGCCGCCGTAACCGCCCCCTGTCCCCCTCTACCGTGAAACAGGATCTCGAGCATGCTCTCACACCTCCTTCTTCAGGGCAGGGCATGCATCATGCCCCCTACACCTCATCGCGGTATCGTCACTACCATATTCCGCGACAAAAAAGAGGGGGGCATGTCGTGTGACATGCCCCCCGCCAGGGTCACTGGCGTATGACCACCACAATAACCAGGCTTACATCCCTTATCATGCTGTCCGCCTCGCCCGAAGGATACTCCGTATCCGACGGTGATGGCAAGCCCCGTCATGCGCCTCCAGCGCATATGTGTTACATTCGAAATGGATCGCTGCAACGCAGTTACACCGGGGAGAAGAAGGGCAGTGCACGTGCGGGCCACACGATACAAACGGATGCGCATAGTGGCATACGCGCTCCTTGCCTTTGCGCTCTGTCTTCTTACGTCCTGCAATGAAGGCCCGGGTGTCCCCTCGACGCCGCAGCCATCCGACCCGTCCGATCCGCCCAGGCGCATCACACGCATCGAAGCGCTGCCCCGCGATGCAGTCAAGATCACTCCGGAGACCGACGTGCATCCCCCCTTGCTCCACAGCGACGAGTTCCACCAGCCCGAGCCTGTATCCGGGGGCATCAACACCGCCGGAGCAGAAGATTCCGCGTTCGTCACGCCTGACGGCACGACGATGTACTTCTTCTTCACCCCTGACGTTCGTGTACCGGCGGAGAGACAGTTGTTCGACGGTGTGACAGGGATCTACGTCAGCCGTATGGAGGGTTCCACGTGGAGCGAAGCTGAGCGCGTCGTGCTGCAGGCTCATGACATGCTCGCCCTGGATGGTGCCCCTTTCGTTCTGGGGTCAGAGATGTGGTTTGCATCCGCGCGAGAAGGCAACTACCGGGGTGTTGACATGTGGATAGCGCACTGGCAAGACGGCGAGTGGCGCGACTGGCGCAATGCCGGAGCGCAACTGAACGCGGAGTACCAGATAGGTGAGATGCATCTCACCGCAAACGGACAGACGATGTATTTCCACGCGGACCGCCCCGGAGGCAAGGGTGGTTACGACATCTGGATGACCACTCGCAGCAACGGAGAGTGGTCGGAACCTGTGAATGTGGTGGAGCTTAACTCCCCTGAGACCGACGGCTGGCCGTTCGTCACCGAGGATGGTCGCGAACTGTGGTTCACGAGAATCCACATGGGCACTCCGGCAGTATTCCGCGCAGTCCTTGGCGAGACTGGATGGGACGAACCGGAGCTGATCGTGTCACAGTTTGCGGCAGAGCCAACGCTGGACCGACACGGAAACCTCTACTTCGTGCATCACTTCTTTCGTGACGGGCAGATGCTGGAAGCAGACATCTACGTTGCCCGCCGCAGATGACGGGCCCGTTTGAGACAACACCCCACGAACCTTGAGCCATAGGCCCCGGAACCTGTCACGATCTGATCATAACCAGCATCATTTTGAACGCCGTGGTGGCGTGCAGCGAATGCGGCTGGTGCGCCGGCATGATGACCATCTCGCCGGCCTGTACCCGCACCTCTCTGCCGGCAATCGCAACCTGCGCCTCTCCGTCGAACACATGAACCAGGGCATCATAGGGAGCAGTATGCTCGCTCAGTCCCTGCCCCTTATCAAAAGCGAACAGCGTCACCGTGCCGACCTTGCGGTCGACCACGGTCCTGCTTACAACCGATCCTTCCTGATATGTCACCAGATCGGCCAACCTCAGGGCCCGGCCCTTCAGTCCATGTTCATCCTCATACATTGAGTCTTCGTGCTTCACGTCATCACTCCTTACGTCTCACAGCGTTGCTGACTGCCGCCACCGAACGTCCACACCGAACACCGTGTCCAAGACGTTGACGACTTAGTCTAACTGCATCGACATGCTACCGTACCCACCATCATTGCTCAAAAGGCTGGGGGCATGGTACCGTCCGCGGCATCCTGCATCATGCAGTACATGACCGTCTCTTCGCACCTGTTCCGGCGCCGAAGTCAGGTAGCCAGTTGGTCGAGTCACGCACGCAGTGCTACAATCCACGTTGGCGCTGGCGTGCCCGCATCCCGCCGAATCACGTCGACACACCATGGAAAGAAGAGACTACTACGAGGTACTGGGCGTCGACCGAACCGCCGACGAGACCACTCTCAAACGTGCCTATCGCACCCTGGCGATGCGCTTTCACCCGGACCGCAATCCTGGCGACAACGAGTGCGTCTCCAGGATGAAGGAGTTGAACGAGGCATACGCGGTGCTGTGTGACTGCGACAAGCGTCGCATGTACGATCGCTACGGTCATGACGGTCTCTCCGGCTACAGTCAGTCGGACATATTCGGCGGCGTCGACTTCTCCACCCTGTTCCGTGAGTTCGGTTTGGGCGGCTTCGGGTTCGGCAATGGCATATTCGACAACCTGTTCGGCAGGGGCCGCACAGGTACTCGAGAGAGGCGCCGGGCATCAGACCTGCGGTACAACCTCGAGCTCACGCTGGAGGAGGCCGCAACCGGCGTGGAGCGGGTACTCGAGTTTCCCCGCCGCCGGACCTGCACTTCCTGCCGCGGTTCCGGCGCGAAGGAAGGCGCGATTAACACATGCGAACGCTGCGAGGGAAGCGGACAGGCGGTCAGGGAACACCGGTCCGGCATCGGAGTATTCAGGCAGATCAGCGTCTGCGGTGAGTGCCGCGGAACGGGCCGTATCGTGAGGGAGAAGTGCTCGCTCTGTGAGGGCAGCGGTGCCCTCGAAGAGGACCACGACGTCACGATAACCATTCCTGCCGGAGTGGAAAGCGGACATACCTTACGACTGGAGAGGGAAGGAGAGCCCGGCGATGGGGATACTGCCCCTGGCGATCTCTACGTCGTCGTGAGCGTTGCCAGGCACCCCGTGTTCGAGCGCCATGGCGAGGACCTATACCTGCAGCAGGATATCGGCATCGCTGAGGCGGCGCTTGGCGCATCTCTACCGGTTCCCAGCCTCGACGGAGAGTGCACGCTGGAGGTGCCCGAAGGAACACAGAACGGCACCCTGATTCGGCTCAAGGGCAAGGGCATGCCAATACTGGGCAGCAAACGCAGAGGAGATCTCTACGTGGTGGTGAGAGTCTCGGTGCCAACGCACCTCACGCGACAGCAGAAGGAGATCCTTCGCGAATTCCGACGTCTTGAGCAGGAAGGAGGCGCCACATGACGGACAACCTGTCGATCTCCACGATGCCCGCACGCGGGCGGTACCCGGACCTCCTGGAGTTCTCACGCGACGCCCAGGAATGGGGCTACACAGCCATCGAGGCCAATGCCTACGTAACCTCCTTAGAGATGCTGGAGAGACTCGCTTCCGGCCCTCTGCCGCTCTCTAGCCTGCACAATCCCACCCCGAATGAACGCTCTTCCCTCGGGAAATCATCGTATGACCTGAACCTCGGCTCCCTCGACGAAGGCGAGCGTCGGGAGGCGATCGGATTCGCCAAAGAGACAATCGAGCAGGCGGCAAGGTACCGCGCAGCAGCCGTGGTGCTTCACATGGGACACGTGCCGATAGGCAAGGAGATGCAGCGCACCCTTCACGACCTGTGGCACGAATGCAGGACCGAGTCGCCCGAATACATCGACGTACAGCGGCGAATACCTGAACTGCGGGCACGAACTGCTGCCGCCCATATGGACCGGGCGCTGGAGACGCTTCATGAACTGGAAGCACTGGCCAGGGAGAGAGGAGTCCTGCTCGGTGTGGAGACGCGTCACAACCTGCACGAGATACCAAACATCGATGAGATGGAGATGATGCTTGCGGTTTCAGATCCTGAGGTCGTAGGTTACTGGCACGATACCGGCCATGCAGCAACTCATGAACAGCTGGGATTCACCACACATGAAGAATGGCTCCAACGCCACTCGCACCGAATGATCGGTATTCATTTGCACGACATGAACCACGAACGCGATCACCAGTGCCCCGGGGATGGACGGCTCGACTGGGACCTTGTGCGCCGCTACACTCCAGCGACGGCAATCCGGGTGTGTGAAATTGGGGAGTGGAACACGATCCAGGGACTGCAGCAGAGTCCCGGATTTCTGGCCGCGGCGGGTATCATTTCCGCAGCAGGCGTAGACAGCACAGTCCGGTGATTCAACAGGACAGGATCGTATCCCTCAACCACCGCACCACCACACGCGGTGCATTCGTCCTGTACTGGATGCAGGCCTCGCAGCGGGCCGTGTACAACCATGCGCTTGAGTTCGCCATACGACGCGCCAACGATCTGTCGCTTCCACTGATCGTGCTCTTCTGTCTCATGGACGACTATCCCGAGGCCAATGTTCGCCATTACACGTTCATGCTCGAGGGACTCAGGGAGACAGCGGCGGCACTGCGCCACAGGCGCATCGAGTTCCTCATCAGGATGGGATCCCCTGTCTTACAGGTGCCGCTCATTGCCCGTCGAGCCGCGCTCGTCGTAACTGACCGGGGCTACCTTAGACACCAGAAGATGTGGCGGGCGCAGGTTGCTGAGCGACTTGAGTGTCCGCTCATCCAGGTCGAGACAGATGCCATTGTACCGGTGCAGTCGGCATCACCGAAGGCCGAGTACACAGCCGCGACGTTACGTCCGAAGATCGGCCGCCTCCTATTGCGATACCTCGTGCCTGTCGAACACAGGGCGGCAGCCGCAGGGCTACTGTCACTGGACGAAGATTCGATCTCCCTGAACGACCTCGGCTCAGTAATAGGATCGATGAATCTGGATCGATCGGTCCCACCGGTGCCCGGGTTGCGCGGAGGCGCGACGCAGGCCGAGCGGTCGCTGGAGACATTCATCGATCAGAAGTTGCACCTCTACCAGGAACTACGAAGCGACCCTGGTTTCGCATGTTCTTCGGGACTCAGTCCGTACCTTCACTTCGGTCAGATATCTCCTCTTCAGATCGCACTGCAGGCGCGCGAGCGTGGGGGACCAGGGACCGAGGTATTCCTGGACGAATTGATTATCAGGAGGGAGCTGAGCCTGAACTACGTGCACTATCACGAGCGGTATGACTCACTCTCACCTTTGCCACCGTGGGCGAAAGCGACGTTGAACGCCCACGTTATGGATGCACGACCGTACACGTACGATCTGGCTTCGCTTGAGCGTGGGGAGACTCACGACCCCTACTGGAATGCAGCGCAGCACGAAATGGTGCGCACAGGAACTATGCACAACTACATGCGGATGTACTGGGGCAAGAAGCTGATCGAGTGGTCCGAAAGTCCAGAACATGCGTTCACACGAGCCATCCATCTGAACAACCGCTGGCAGATGGACGGCCGTGACCCGAACTCGTATGCGGGAGTAGCCTGGTGCTTCGGCATGCACGACCGTGCGTGGTCCGAGCGTCCCATCTTCGGCAAGGTTCGCTACATGAACGCTCGTGGACTGGAGCGCAAGTTCGACATGAACACGTACCTTGCGCGCATTGGAGCAGGAAGAACAGCATCATGACGCGACATGAACAGATTGCCGCTCTGGTGGGGCTGCTGCCTCTTGCGCTGCTGCTGCTGCTGGCAGGTTGTCAATCTGCGCCTCATCTTCGTGCCCCGGGATACCCGTTCAGCAGCTGGTCAGCCACAATCGGAGACACCGGCACATGCGCGGGCATCACAATGACCCCACAGCAGGCACTCGACCTCATCGAGAACCAATCGGACGCTGAAACGAGCATTGTCGTACTGGATACGCGAACCGAAGCCGAGTATTCACGGGGACACATATCAGGCGCCGTGAACATCGCTTCCAGCGATCCCGCATTCTGGTCGAGGATTCTTGACATGCCGAGAGACGCCACCTATGTGATCTGCTGCCGCAGCGGGAATTCAAGCCGCGCGGTAGTCGCGCAGATGCGACGACAGGGCTTCGAGAACGTTTGTGACGTCAGCGGTGGGTTCCTGGGATGGGAACGGGAAGGCCTGCCGGTCCAGCGACAACGTGACTAGCGCGGACCGGCCGCAATCAGATTCGGAATTGACACTCCTGCTGCGGCATCCGCGTCACGACCGATGCCGGGTTGGAAATCAGAGATCGGATACCACATCGGTGAGGGAGGGATACTCAGACACAAGTTGCTCGATGCTGACGTCACGACCATCTGCCAGATACACATGAAGACCAGCACGGTTCCGCACGATGACGCCGATCGCCTCTCGGCACATTGCCATCATGAAGCCGGTCGGGAGCCAGTCCCGCCGTTCCACCGTCCATACGATAGGAATGAGGTCGTGCCCGGCCACACGAACCGCCGGCTCAAGCTCTAACTGTCTTTGCCCCATCTGTAACGCACCAACACAACGATTGCCCGCAGTGTGGCAGTCGAGAACACAAATCGAAGCACCGGAGGAACCACGCAGATTGGACGCAGTCTAAACGCCATGCTGGTCTCGCCGTCAAGGATAGCATCGCCCAAAAAGGAGGGCATCACCCGAAAGGTGTGCGAGGACCACATACTGGTCATCATCGCCGCCTGAGACACTCCCCCCACGATCATCGCAGTGTCGACAGGATCTCCCAGGTCAACTCTGAAGTCGACGTGCAACACTCGCACCCTGATGCATCGCACGACAGAAATGACAAACCGAATAACGTGGTGCCACAGCCCCGGCAGGCGCACTAATGCCCACACAAGGCGGCCCTTCGAGCGAGCACTCGCGACCACTCCGGGCGTCCGCTTCTTCTTCTCGGCCACCCTGCCCTTCTTCTGCTTGCCCGCGTGTGAACGCTCTGACTCTTCCGCACGTTCACCGGTGCGATAGGTCTTCCCCACGCGACCGAACAGCCACTCAACCCTGATGTAAGCCGAGGCTCTACCGTGGACCACGGCCCGAAGGCCGAGGTCCACGGGGATAGACAGTACCAAGGCTGTCAGCGCGACAAGGATGCACAGCGCAACGACAACCCACAGCAAGTATTATCCTTCACTCGACTGGGAGGATTTCCTGCCGCGGATCACCTTCTCCACCTTGGGGATAGCCTCATTGATCTGTTCCGCCATCTGGGCAAGGCTGCCCTTCATGGGCTCGATCCTCACGCCACTCTTGTCGATAATGAGCACAGCGACCGGCTTGACTCCACCAGCACCACTGCTGCCCGCAGCCTCCCCTTGACCCTCCCCGGCTGACTTGTCGCCACCCTTACCACCGCCGCCGGCGGTGCCGAACCAGAACCCTGCACTCCGAAGGGGCACAATGGTGGTGTCGCCTACGGTCACCGGTTCACCCATGACCGTCTTGCTGCTGAGCATCTTCTCCAGCTCATCAGCGGTGGTTCTCAACAGCTTCTCGACATCGTCAAGCATCTCAGACCTCCTGATCCACTCCCGACGGACGTACGCGATGGTCGCCGTCGCTCATCACTAACTATAGTGGCGTGTGGAACGGCACGCAAATCACTCGTGCAGCCACAACATCGCCCCTCACCGTCTTGCGCGTTACGTGAAACTGACCGTATTGGTGTGCTGCGCCCATCCACCGTCAACCCTCAAGTACTCGCCCGTGACGAAGTCAGACGCATCGCTGGCGAGAAACGCCGCCACACCCATGAAATCAGTTGGCTGCCCCCACCGGCCGATCGGGGTGCGCTCCTCCACGAACTCTCCCAAACCAGGAAGATCCCTTCGGGCACTGACCGACAATGGCGTGTCGATCCATCCGGGCAGGATGCAATTCACATAGATGTTATCCCTCGCCCACGCAAGCGCCAGGGAGTAGGTCATCGAGAGTATCCCCATCTTGCTGCAGGCATACGGAACGGCCTTGCCAAGCCCGAACAGCGATGTCATCGAGCCGATATTGATGATCTTTCCCTTGCCCTGCTCCTTCATTGTCGGATACACGGCCTGACAGCAGAGGAACGCTCCCTTGAGGTTCGTGTCCATCACAGTGTCCCATTCCTCTGGTGAATAGTGCTGAGGCATCTTACGGATATTGACGCCCGCGTTGTTCACCAGCACGTCGATCCTACCGTACCTCTTGAGCACCTTCTGGATTCCGCTCTCAATGCTGGACGTATCACAGACGTCGAACGAAAGGCCCATCGCCTTGACCTTGAATCGCGAGCGCATCTCATCCACTGCTGCGGCGGTCTTCTCCCTGTCACGTCCCGCAACGACAATGGTGCTGCCTTTCATCGCGAGTCCCTCGGCAATACCCTTGCCGATACCACCATTACCTCCTGTCACCAGCGAGACCTTACCCTTGAGACTGAACGGGTCCGTCATCTTCCTTCGTCCTCCTTCATTCACCAAACAAAGATTCATGCCCTTTATCTGCCACGAAGGCAGCGCTTATCTCATTGTACGGCGGTGAGTGAGAGACAGCCAGTCCTGCTGCCACCACCCGGCAACATCCGCCATTGGCTTCATCCGCCACGTCGTGTACCATTGCCGGAAAATCCAAGGAGGTCCAAATGGAAGTAATGCCCTGGAACGGGTTCGCGTTTCTCTCCTCCGGGCTGGGTAGTTTCGCCGGAATCGCAGTGTACATCTGGTTGGCGCTGTGCCTCTACATCATCGCGCAGAAGACGAACACGGCGAACCCTTGGCTCGCATGGATACCCATCGCGCAGTACATACTCGCCCTCCAGATCGCAGGTAAGCCATGGTGGTGGATATTCCTCTTCCTCATACCGATCGTCAACATAGTCCTGGGAATCATCGTGGCGTGGAAGATATGTGAGGCGCGCAACAAGCCGGGCTGGCTGGCCATTCTCCTGCTCATCCCAATTGCCAACCTGGTTATCCCCGGCATCGTTGCCTTCACTGACTGAAATCGTACTGGGGAGCGAGGCGATCGCCTCGCTCCCCAGTCCTGTCCTCGCGGTTCGTTCGCTCCTCCGAATTCCATGTTGCAGCGTGACTGCCGTTGCGGTATCCTCGATTGCGGTGCAGTCAGACCAGACGATAAACCCTGGACTGCATCCGGAGGAGCGCATGCTCGCTGGAAGACTTCTTCGCGTAATGACTGCAATGACGATCGCCGCTGTCGCACTGGCGGTTACGGCGACACCCGCGCTGGCTGCGGATGTACGGGCCGGCGATACGATCACACTTAGCCAGGACGACCAGGTAGACGGCGACCTGTACATGGCGGGACGAGTTGTCTCGAGCAACGCCGTCGTACTGGGCGACATCTTCGCAGCGGGTGAAACCCTGCAGATCGGCGGCAGCGTCGATGGGGGGCTGTCCGCTGCCGGAGAATCTATCGTGATCGACGGCATTATCGCACGTGGAGCCCGCACAGCCGGCTCCACGGTCCAATTGACGGGACGTGTGGATCGAGACCTGCTGGTGGGAAGCAGCGTATTTACACTGGAGTCAGGAGGTGCTGTCGGCCAGGATCTGTACTTCGGTGCAGGTACTGTCGTGATCAGAGGCGACATCGGCGGCGACGTGCGGGGCGGCGCGCAGGAACTCATCATTGAGGGAAACGTTGGCGGGGATGTGAACGTCGAGGTTGGCACGCTGGTCATCATGCCCGGGGCAACCATCGGCGGCGATCTCATCTACACTGGCAGGGACGAGGCCAGCATCCCCGCGGATGTGGTGCAGGGGGAAATCACCTTCTCCCAGAGAAGCGACATCAGAATCCGAAACGGGGCCTTCCGGCATTTCGAGGCACTGACACCCCTCGCTGTGTTCACGAGTATCATCTGGAAGGTCTCCTGGTATCTCATGGCGCTCCTGACAGGCATCGTCCTCATCCTGCTGACGCCGCGCCGCATGTCCGGAACTGCAACTGCACCGCGAACCGATATAGGACCGGTGGCGGGATGGGGCGCAATCGCATTGTTCGTCACACCGATAGCGGCCGTCGTCCTCTGTCTCACGCTTATCGGACTTCCGCTGGGTGTCATCACGCTCCTTCTGTGGGGCATTTTGCTGTATCTCGCCCAGCTACCTGTCAGCCTCTTCATCGGGCACGTGATCATCGGCTACCGGAAGCCGCTGGAGGGGAAGGGGTTCATGATCGGAGCGCTGGCGCTCGGGCTGCTCATCCTCACTCTCCTGCGTTCGATACCGCTGCTCGGGTTCCTGGTATCGCTGACGACCGCGCTGTTCGGACTTGGCGCGATGGTGGTCTTCGAGAGGCGACTGGCGCAGTCCCGCCGGAGCAGTCCTGACGGCGCCACAGTCTGAGCCAGACGTGAATGGACGGGGAGGCAGGGGATGTTGCAGGCGCTGGTGATGTACTACTCCAGGACGGGCAACACCAAGCGGATTGGTGCCGATCTTCCGGCTGCACTCGTTGCAATTAGTGGCCGGAGAGTACCGCCGCTCGGTGATTCAGCCCTCCTGGACGCTGTGCGGCGATGTCATTGATAACTCCCCGCCGCTGTTGCTTCCTGGATAGTATTCGCGGACGGCATGCGCCATGGCCAAAGCTACATATTGCCAGGACGTCGGCAGATAAAGAACTCATATCCGTACCACGCAGAGTACTTCTCGTGAAGCGCCATCTCAGCCTCGTTCTCGGCAAGCAGCGCGAGCGCCTCGGATGAATGTGCGTACCTCTCGCGCAACGACGGCAGCAACTCACGCATCGGCGTGTAGTACTCGTCCCACCACGCACTGTCCGGCAGCGTGAATTGACCGACCATCTCGAATTCACAGTCGTTCACGAGTTGCACATTGTCAGCAACAGTCTTGATATCCGGATATGCCTGCTGCCAGAACTCCCTGACTTCCTTCGGGGGATCTGAACGTAACCAGCACACCTCTGTGGCTGCAAGGAACCCTCCCGGCTTAAGCAGCTCCCGGCACTTCCTGAGCGCGTTCTCGAAGCCCATGATATAGAGCGCGCCCTCGGACCAGATGAGGTCGAAACTCTCATCAGGGAAGTCCATCTCCATCATTGACTGCTTCGTCGTGCGTATCCGGTCAGTCAGCCCGCATGACACCACCCGCTCTGAAAGCCGGTCAAGTGCCCAGTCGAAGACATCCAGAGCGATGATGTGTCCGTCGGTCAGACCCGCGAGCTGAAGGGTCTGGCCTCCCGTGCCACAGCCAACATCCAGTACGTACGGCCGTTCGGGAAGCGGCCCAACCATCGAGAACGCCTTTCGCGTGCATTCTGCACTGCCGGGACCCTGACGGGGCAGCGCGCCATACAGGTCACCCATGATCTCGTAGATGACTGCTTCCGAGTCGTTCATCATACTCACCCCCGTGAGTGTGGCTCCATTGTACCTGGTTCACCGTCGTGTGGACACTAGGGAGGCGCTACACTACAATGACCGGCAGATACGAGCCAGCGGGTGAGGCACCTCGGCCGCGGCGACTAAGGAGGAAACCAGTGCAGGGCGCACACGGACGAGTACTGTACCTTGACCCGTTCTCCGGCATCGCGGGGGACATGTTCCTCGGCCTGCTCTTTGACCTCGGCATCGACGAGGCTACACTCGTTGAAGAGCTCGAACGGCTGCAGGTTCGCTTTGACCTCGCGGTCAGCCAGGTCAACAAGAGTGGAATCGCGGCCGTCAACACACGGGTAACGCCGCCAACCGGCGCAGATGAGGATGAGAACGACCTTGATCACTGCTGCGACTGCGGTTGTGGCGAGTGCGGACATGATCATGAACACGATCACGGGGGCGATGATCACGGCCATGTGCACAGCCACCCTGACCATCAGGACGAACCCGACGAAGAACCGGAGAATGAGGCTGTCCCGCATGGTCAGGGCCTTGGTATTGACGAGATCTTCACGATTCTGGATCGTCTGACCGAACCCACGCGGACGAAGGCGACGGAGATGTTCCAGTCCCTTATCGAGGCCGAAGCTCAGGTGCACGGCACCAGCGTGGATTCGGTTCATCTGCATGAAGCGGGCGCCATAGATGCCATAGTGGAGATAGTCGGAGCGGTCAAGGGACTGGAGTTGCTGGGTGTGGACCGCGTGGTCTGCGGCATGGTGAATACGGGTACGGGCTTCGTCAGGATGGCACACGGCACGTATCCCGTGCCCGCGCCGGCGACTGCGGAACTGCTCAAGGATGTACCCATCCAGATGGATTCCTTCTCCGAGACCAGGAAGGAACTGGTTACACCGACCGGAGCATTGATTCTTCGTCATCTCGTGGACGATTTCACACCCGTCAGCATGACCGTCGAGCGGGTCGGCTACGGCGCAGGCAGACGGAACACCAACGTGCCCAATGTTCTGCGGGGATTTCTGGGATACAGTGCAGCCGCCGAGGCTCCGAAGAGACTGGTGCTGCTGGAGACTAACATCGATGACATGAACCCGGAGTTCTATAGCAACCTGCTCGATGCGCTCTACCAGAACGGCGCTCTTGACGTCTTTTTCACCGCAGTCCAGATGAAGAAGAATCGGCCGGGAACGAGAGTATCCGTACTGGGTGAGCTTCATCGCAAGGACGTTCTGGTGCAGGCATTGATGAGGGAGAGCACCACGATTGGCGTACGAGTCAGTTACCCGGAGCGATACGAAGCGGAGCGCAGTATCACCGAGGTAACTACGGATATCGGCACGGCACATGTCAAACTGGCCACCTACAAAGGTGAGGTCGTCAACGTATCGCCGGAGTACGAGTCATGCCGCCGGTTGAGCGCCGACTCCGGCGTACCCCTCAAGGAGGTCTACCGCATGGTCATGGAGGCCGTCGGTGGTTCCGTCGCGGTGAGTGAGGAGGACGCGTAATGGCTGAGCGCAGGATATTCGACGAAGTCCTTCATGCGTTCAATCGGGGCGAGATCGACGAGTCGGAGGCCGGGGCGCGTATCCTCGAACTGTTCTACAAGGGGCAGGAGCACTTCATGCTGGACCTTGAGAGGGAGAAGCGGCTGGGTTTTCCCGAGGTGGTGTATGCTGAAGGCAAGACAATGGCGGACCTGCTCGACATCGTCGCGCGTCTGCTGGAGGCAAAGGGAAAGGTCTATATTGCGAGTCTTCCTTCGGAAGCAGAAGTCAGGCTGCAGGAGACGTTTCACTCTCACGGCATCCGCTCGGGCGGCAGGGCGATGGTCATTGGATCGAGCCGGGAGTCCTCCGGGGAACTGGGAACCGTCGGTGTCATCACTGCGGGAACATCGGATGTTCCGTACGCGAAGGAATGCGTGTTGCTTCTGGAGGAACTCGGGGCCAGTGTTGCGACCTCCTTCGACGCCGGAGTCGCCGGCATTCATCGGCCGGTGATGAGCATGCAGAAGATGCAAGGGGTAGATGTCCTCATTGTCTTCGCAGGCATGGAGGGTGCACTGCCAACGGTACTCGCCTCTCTCACCGACCTTCCAGTAGTGGCCGTTCCTACGCCAGTCGGATACGGCTTCGGAGGACAGGGAGAGGCGGCCCTCAAGACCATGCTGCAGAGCTGCGCCCCGGGCATCACCGTGGTGAATATCGGAAACTCCGTTGGCGCGGCGGCAGCAGCGATTCGCATATTGCGCGCGATTCGAAGGGGGCGACATTGAGCCGGTTCGAGGAGCTTCGCAACGCGATCGCGGCACGAGGCCGGATCCTCATCCTGTTCTCCGGTGGGCTGGACAGCGCCCTGCTCGCGAAGCTTGCACACGATGCCCTCGGCCCTGATGCGGTAGCACTGACGATCAATTCGGCAGTGATACCACGAAGCGAGACCGACATGGCTCACTCGCTGGCAGAGGAGATCGGCATCGAGCATCACGTACTGACAGTCGACGAACTGGGGCAAAGGCATTTCGCTGTGAATCCACCCGACCGCTGCTACCACTGCAGAAAGGCCCGTGATGCCACCGCGTGGCGATGGGCACAGGAACACGGGATTCCGTCGATTGCCGATGGACTGAACTTCTCCGACCTCTCGGACTATCGGCCAGGACTG
>PWUO01000255.1 GCA_003562555.1 Dehalococcoidia bacterium | reverse complement strand
TCTCCAGTCCCATGTGGATGCGTACGAGGCCTGCTTCGCGAATCTGCTTCAGTTCATCAAGGGTCTTGTGAGCGGCTGTGTGCGACCGACTGTAGGTGGTGACCCTGGAGAGGTTCGGAAACGCTTCACGCAGATGCAGCAGAATGCGGACGAGGTCGGGTGTCTTCATGATGAGCGTATTGGAATCCTGCAGGAAGACGGACTCTCCTCCTCCGTACAGGAACAGAGCCACGTTGCGCAGACACGGATCGTCGTAGGGTTGGTTCAGCAGCGCCGCTGCCGCCAGTTGCACATTGCCACCGTAGCCCAGGCTGTGTGACGCCTCGACTATCCGGTCCCGCGCCGCCGCCGCTGCATCGATATCCCGCTCGATCTCCTCCACCGTGCGAAGCGAGAACTTCGTGTCCCGGTAGCAGTGGCAGAAGAGGCACTTGTTCCACGGGCAGTTTCTGGTGGCACGGATGAGCAGGGAATACGCCTCGCTTGGCGGGCGGATGGGGCCGAGCTCGAAGCCCGTTCCAGGTTCTGCAGTATCGGTTTCCTGTCGCATTCGTAAGATTGTAGCCATGAAGTGCATTGCTGACAAATCGGGCTGTGTGTGCGTCATCGTGTGATACGATGTGATGCCCATGGAGACACGATTGCAGCGCGTGAAGGTCATCTCCTTCGACGCCGAGGGCACGCTCGCCAGTCATGCGTTCTCGCGCACGATATGGCAGGAGGTAGTGCCGCGGATGTACGGAGAGAAGCACGGGCTCCCGTTTGCGCAGGCAGCCGGGCAGGTGTTCGCGCAGTATCATACTATTGGCCCGAACCGAAGTGAGTGGTACGACATTGGCTACTGGTTCAGGCGGCTTGATCTGGGTGAAGCGCTGCCGGTCATCGAGTCGCACCGGTCGCTCATCGAGTTCTATCCGGACTCCGTACCGGTGCTGAACGCATTGCGTGGCCGTTTTCGGCTCGTCGTTGCCTCATCCACACCAATGGAGTTCCTGAAGCCGCTCCTGCGTGACGTGGATCAGTCGATTGACCGTTACTTCTCGTCGACGACTGCACTTGGCAGATTGAAGGACGAGGAGTTCTTTCGGTGGATGTGCGCTGAGATGGAGGCGGAGCCTTCCGAGGTGCTGCACGTGGGCGACAGTTGGAATCACGACTACGTGAGCGCGTCCGCCGCTGGTCTGGTCTCGTTGTATCTGGATAGATCGGGATCCGGTGACGACTGTCTTCACAGCCTTGAGGACCTCGCGTCATACCTCGGCGAACAGAATTCACCGGAATCCTGCTCGTAGACTTGACAACACCTGTTCGGCGTACTACTATGCCGCGCAATCGAATACGCAACAGGCGTTGAACGGGAATAGTACAACTCGAGGCGAGGTTCAGAGAGTCGGGTAAGGTGTGAGCCGATACCTGCGCAGGGTTGGAATGGCCCCGGGAGCCCCGGACCGAAAGGCGTGACTGTCGAGTAGGCTCCGGCGCAGGGACAGCGTTATCAGAGTCCAGGGTATAACCGACAGGGTAGTACCCGTTGAGATGGTCGCAAGACCTGAATGAGGGTGGCACCGCGAAGGAAGAGCCTCTCGCCACTCGGCGAGAGGCTCTTTGTTTTTTCGCGAGGAGGGCACAATGAGAGAAGCAGGGTTCAGATGGCGCCGCCGGCGCCAACGATAGGTTGACTCACCGGACGCAGCATGCACATAGAATCTCAGGAGGAGCGACATGTCAGACAGAATTGTGAAGCACACACTCAATGAGAGAGACATACCACGCTACTGGTACAACGTGCAGGCGGACCTGCCCGAACCCCTTCCTCCCCCACTGCACCCGATGACGGGAGAGCCACTGACTCCGCCGGATCTGGCGCCACTGTTTCCGATGGAGCTCATCATGCAGGAGGTCAGTACCGAGCGGTGGATCGAGATCCCGGATGAGGTGCTCGACGTCTACCGTCTGTGGAGGCCGACGACGCTGTTCCGGGCGCGTCGACTTGAGAAGCTGCTCGACACGCCCGCGAAGATATTCTACAAGTACGAGGGAGTGAGCCCGGCCGGCAGTCACAAGCCAAATACCTCTGTTGCGCAGGCGTACTACAACAAGAAGGAAGGGATCAATCGCATCGCTACAGAGACGGGTGCGGGACAGTGGGGCAGTGCGTTAGCGTTTGCCGGTGCGTGCTTTGGCATTGAGATCAAGGTGTATATGGTGCGGGTAAGTTACGATCAGAAGCCGTACCGCCGCATCATGATGGAGACGTGGGGCGCCCACTGCGTTCCCAGCCCCAGCCCTGACACCAATGTCGGCAGGAAGATGCTGGCCGAGGACCCGAACTGTCCCGGTAGCCTTGGATTGGCCATCAGCGAGGCGGTTGAGGACGCGATGTCGCGGGATGACACGCACTACTCCCTCGGCAGCGTGCTGAATCATGTGCTTCTGCATAACACTATCAACGGGCTTGAGGCCAAGAAGTTGATGGAGGAGGCGGATGCGTATCCGGACATCGTAATAGGCTGCGCGGGCGGAGGGTCGAACGCCGCCGGTTTGTTCCTGCCCTTCCTGAAAGACAAGCTTGACGGGACGAAGCCCGACCTTCGTGTCATCAATGTGGAGCCGTATAGCTGCCCAACCCTTACGAAGGGTCCGTATGCGTATGATTACGGTGATTCCGCGAAGCTTGCCCCGATCGTCAAGATGTATACGCTCGGTCACGGATACATGCCGCCCCCGATTCACGCGGGAGGTCTCAGGTACCACGGCATGGCGCCAATCACGTGCCACCTGCTGAAGCTCGGCCTGGTGGAGGCGAAGGCGGTGCACCAGCTCGAGACGTTTGAGGCCGGCATCACGTTCGCCCGCACCGAGGGCATCATCAGCGCTCCCGAAACCATGCATGCCATTCGTGCGGTCATCGATGAGGCGCTGGTGTGCAAGGAGAGTGGCGAGGCGAAGACCATCCTGTTCAACCACAGCGGACATGGCCACGTCGACATGCATGCCTACGACGCGTACCTGTCCGGCAAGCTGGTGGATTACGAGTACCCCGACGACCTGATCAGGGAAGCACTCGCCGACCTTCCGAAGGTAGGCTAGAGTGTGTGGGCAGGCGGGCCGCAGTACTGCGGCCCGCCTGTGGTTCTTCCTCATCTCGAGACAAGTGGCGGCTGATTCTCTATCCGTAACTGGCGTTGCAGTGACGCATTGCCACTGTGTATCATTCGGTGTTAGAGCGTCCCGTATTCTCATACCCCATTCACCCGCAAGGGTTCTCAAACAATTCGCTTAAGAGAGGAAGGAAGAATGAACAAAGACGATATCTTTGCCCGACTGAAAGAACTGATTGTCGAGTTGCTCGAGATCGACGAAGCCGAGATCAAACCAGAGTCCTCGTTCATGGATGATTTCGGGGCCGACAGTCTGGACATTATCGAACTTCTCACGGCCGTTGAGGAAGCCTTCAAGGTCGAGATTCCGGACGAGGATGCAGGAAAACTGCAGACCGTCCAGAATGCGATGGACTACGTGGCGGCGAAGCTCGGATGAAGGCGCGCCGCCGTGTTGTCGTCACCGGCGTTGGTGCAGTAACGCCCCTCGCGACGGGGGTGAAGTCATCCTGGGAGCGGCTCGTCAAGGGAGAGTCGGGCATCGGACCGATCACGAGGTTCGATGCAACCGGCTTCAAGACGAGGATAGCCGCCGAAGTGAAGGACTTCACCGCCGAAGACTTCATGGAGAAGAAGCGCGTCCGGCGGACCGATCCGTTTATCCACTACGCCCTGGCTGCCACGTCCATGGCGATGGAGGATTCGGGCCTTGTGGTCAATGAGCACAACTCGGACCGCGTGGGCGTAATCTACGGCACCTGCATCGGCGGAATGACGACGTATGAGAAGAACCTCGCTGCGTTCCATGAAGGCGGCGCGGACAAGATTACGCCGTTCTTCATCACCGGATTCATCCCGAACATGGCCCTGGCGGAGATTGCGATCGCATACGGTACACAGGGGCCGGCTCAGTGCGTGATCACTGCCTGTGCTACCGGGGGCAATGCCATCGGAGACGCGTTCCGTCACATACAGTACGGAGATGCCGACGCGATGATCGCCGGTGGATCTGAGGCGTACATCCTTCCTGTGGGTGTCGCGGGCCTCAGCCGCATGGGAGCGTTGTCATGCCGGAACGATGATCCCACCAGGGCATGCCGCCCGTTCGATAAGGACAGGGATGGCTTCGTACTTGGTGAAGGGGCGGGGACCCTGATTCTTGAGGATCTGGAGCACGCGTTGAAGCGTGGGGCGCCTATCTACGGTGAGATCCTCGGTTATGCGACCAACGTCGACGGCTTTCACATAACCGAGGCTGATACGAAGAATCAGGCACGGTGTGTCAGCCTGGCGCTTGGCGACGGCGGTATCGAGCCGGAACGGGTAGATTACGTGAACGCGCACGGCACTTCGACGCCGAGCAACGATGCGTCTGAGACTGCGGCGTTGAAGCTGGTGTTCGGTGACCATGCGTACAAACTGGCTATCAGTTCCAACAAATCCATGATGGGGCATCTTCTGGCTGGCGCAGGCACCGTGGAGGCAATCTTCACGTTGCTCACCATTCAGAATTCGATCGTGCCTCCGACGATCAATCTGGATAATCCTGATCCGGAGTGTGATCTTGATTACGTGCCGCACGTGGCGCGTCCGATGAACGTTGACATCGCGGTCTCCGAATCGTTCGGATTTGGCGGCTCAAACGCTGTCGTCGTCATGGGCAAGTACAAGGGGTAGATCGCGCTCAGCATCTGTCCGAAGCAGACGGACACCCCGGCTGGACCGTGGGTGTCCGTTTTGTGTGTGCCAGGATAGTGGCCCTGGTGGCTTATTCACGCTCCAGGGTTCGGCGCCACGCCGCCATCACCTCGGACAGCCGGTCCACCGGGTGAAATAGCAGCGCACGCGCCGTCTTCCTTACCAGGTTCTTGTCGCTTTCTGAAGTGATGTATTCGACGGGTGATTTTCCGTCAACGCGAGCCAGAAACAGCCCTGGAAGAAGGCGTGCCGTTCGGGACTCCATATCCGCTGCCGGTTCCCAATTCACTCCCGCCAGGTAACTTTCGGCGAGTGATTCGTAGCAGTCGAGATATCCGGTCACGGATGAAGGTCTCCAGAGACACTTCAGCATCAGGTGGTTGAGGCAGAAGGCCAGGTCAAACGCGGGGTCGCCGTAGAACGCGCACTCGGGATCAAGCAGGACTGGACCCCTGGGCCCGTTGAGTATGTTCTTGGGGCTGACGTCGCCGTGTACCAGCGCGTGCTTTGTGTGCATGGTGGCGTGAATCAGCGGGTACACGATTTCCTCGAGGTCGGGATGGATGCGTGCGG
>PWUO01000007.1 GCA_003562555.1 Dehalococcoidia bacterium | reverse complement strand
CACAAGCCGAACCAGTTCTCCGCTGGCACATCCGGACAGGGCGATCAGACCATCGTGGTACTCCTCCAGTAACGCACGATCCACGCGAGGCTTGTAGTAGAATCCCTCGGTGTGAGCCTTCGTGACCAGGTGCATGAGGTTGTGATACCCTTCCAAGTTCCGGGCGAGAAGAGTGAGATGATAAGGATTCCGGTTCGAGGCATCCCGAATCGTTCGCTCCGTCTCAGCCACGTACACCTCACAGCCGAGGATGGGCTTCACTCCGGCCGCGCGCGCAGCCGAGTAGAAGTCGATGGCGCCATACATGCTCCCGTGATCAGTGAGGGCGACACTCGACATGCCCAGTTCCTTCGCACGGGAGATGAGATGTGGAATGCGACACATCCCGTCGAGGAGGCTGTATTCGGTGTGGACGTGAAGATGAACGAAGGCCGAAGCCATCGGCGGGATTATACCATGGGGTGCACTGATGCCTGCTGAGGGGGTGCGCCAGGCCAATACCCCGCTCATCGTGCGAATCGGTGGCGTACTTATCGTTGTCGCGCTACCGATCCTGCTTCTCGGCACTGCCCTGAGGATCGAGATGAACAGCGTCGGGCTCTACAATCGCGGGTTTCACACCTACGGAGTTTCGGCAACGACTGGCATATCCGAGACGCAGCTTAGAGAAGCAGCCGTGAAACTGGTCCGATACTTCAATCATTTCGAACCCACCCCTCAGATGAACGTTGTGGACGTCACGGGGCGAGAGTTTGAGTTGTATCACGACTACGAGATTATTCACCTCGATGATGTCAGGGATCTGTTCGATCTCAACTCTATGGCACAGGCATTCAGCCTGCTGTTGGTAGTCGCGCTGGCGACGGCCGGATGGACCTCCGGACGGCGTCACGAGGTGTGCGCCGCACTGAAACACGGCTCACTCGTAGCGATTGTGCTTCTGGCGGCAACTGCCCTTGCCTTCCTGATCGACTTCAACTGGGCGTTCGTGGCGTTCCATCTGGTGGCATTCGACAATCCCTTCTGGCAACTGAATCCCCACACGGATTACCTGGTGATGCTGTTTCCGCTCGGGTTCTGGCAGGAAATGGCGTTGTTCGCAGGAGCGGCAACGGGTCTCATGGCCGGCGGCATATACGCCCTCGCACACGTGTCATCCCGCGGTCCCACCGGTGGTACCCGTGATGTATAATGGCGAGTGGGCAATCCCCATAGCCACGCCCGCGGAGGTTGCATGACTGATTTCAAGCCTGTTGTGGTGAAGCAACAGTCATCCGGTACCTACCCACCGTACATCCCCAGCCTGAACGTACCCCGCGAATACAACGACATCATCCTCGAATGGGACGTGTTGAGTCACATTGCGGTCATTACGATGCATCGCCCCGAAGTACAGAATGCTCTCAGCCCTACGATGGTAGAGGAGATAGTAGACGCCCTGCGCCTCATCGAGGATAACGATGACCTGAGTTGCGCCATCCTGCGCTCGTCCGGTGAGCACTTCTGCTCCGGGGGAGATTTTCACTCCTTCGCACACAAGGATCTGCTCACGCAGCGATGGTACTTCGAACTGACGCCCAAGATGATCCAAGCGATGCAGACGACAACAGTCCCTGTGATCGGAGCAGTACGAGGCAACTGTTGTGCCCTCGGCATGGCAATTGCAGGAGGTTGCGACATAGTTCTTGCCTCGGACACGGCCAGCTTCTTTCTGCCAGGGGGTACTGTAGGATTCGGGTGTTTCACACCAACCGCCGGTGCCTACAAGTCCGTTCACCGCAAGCGACTTATCGAGTTGCTGCTAACCGCCCAACCTCGGTCGGCAGAATGGGCACAGGAATCGGGACTGGTCAATCACGTCCATCCGGACGCGGAACTGGATTCGAGTGCCTGGGACATGGCCAAGACCATCAGCGCCAACGCACCCCTCGTGGTGAGGTGGTCCAAGCAGTTCTTCTACCACATTCAGGAGATGGAACAGCGACAGGCCTTCAGGTACGGCTCGGACCTCATCACAATGCAGTCTCTCACGCGCGACGGAAGCGAAGGACAGAACGCGTTCCTCGAGAAGCGTAAACCGGTCTGGCAAGGCCGCAGGGGCGGCAGCGTGAGAGGGGACATCCACGTACCGGAGGAGGAGCACGTGTGGAGGGTTGGCAAGGAGACGCGCCGCAGGTAGCGTGCGGAATCACCGTCACGTTCGGGACTACACCGCAGGTACGAGAGGAAGGGTAGAATGTCAACAGACAAGCAGAAGGCCGTAGAGCTGGCAATCGAGCAAATAGAGCGTGAATTCGGTCGTGGCTCGCTCATGCGACTGGGTGAGTCTGCCAGGCAGAAGGTGGACGTGATTCCGACCGGTTCACTTTCGCTGGACCTGGCACTCGGTGTGGGTGGCATACCCAGAGGACGGGTGACAGAGATCTTCGGCTCCGAGTCTTCAGGCAAGACTACCCTGGCGCAGCATATCATCGCCGAGGCGCAGAAGCTCGGAGGCACGGCCGTCTACATCGACGCTGAGAACGCGTTGGACCCCGCATATGCGGCGTCATGCGGTGTGAATATCGATGCGCTGCACGTGTCGCAGCCGGATACCGGCGAGCAGGCACTGGAGATCGCTGAGCGACTCGTGAGAAGTATGGGCGTCGACATCATCGTCGTGGACAGCGTGGCTGCACTCGTGCCCAAGGCAGAACTCGAGGGAGACATGGGAGATTCACATGTCGGACTTCAGGCTCGTCTCATGTCGCAGGCGCTTCGCAAGCTCACGTCCGCCATCAACCGCTCAAGGACATCGGTCGTGTTCATCAACCAGCTTCGAGAGAAGGTGGGCATCGTCTTCGGGAACCCCGAGGTCACGCCCGGGGGACGCGCACTGAAGTTCTACAGTTCGGTTCGCATCGACCTGAGACGTTCAGACTCGCTGAAGCGCGGATCCGATATCATCGGCACCCGCGTCAAGGCCCGCATCGTGAAGAACAAGGTAGCCCCTCCCTTCCGCTTAGCAGAATTCGACATTCTCTTCAGCCAGGGCATCAGCAAAGAGGGAGACCTGATCGACATCGGCGTGACTTCCGGTTTCATCAAGAAGGCTGGAGCGTTCCTCACCTATGGTGAGCACAAGCTTGGGCAGGGCCGAGAGAACGCCAGAGAGTTCCTCCGGCAGAACCATGGAATCGCGGCCGAACTGGAGCAGGAAATCCGATCGGCTCACCAACCGGCACGTGATCACAAGCCTGATCCCATCGTGGCCGAAGCTGATTAGACCGTCCAGGGCCAAACTCGAATCGTATGCATGCCGACGCTGGCAGGGAGAAAGCATTCGCTCGTGCCTATCGTCTGCTCGCGACTCGACCACGCAGCGAGGACGAAATCCGGCGCAGCCTCCGACGTGCTGACTTTGCAGAGGAGATCACGGAGGAGGTCATCGTCCGCCTCAAGGATCATCGTCTTCTGGACGACCGTGCATTCGCAATCGGCTGGACTCAGAGCCGTATGCAATTCCGGCCCCGAAGCAAGCGCCTTATCCAACGCGAGCTGAGGGAGAAGGGGGTCTCGCAGGAGGAGGCGGTGGAGGCCACGGACGAGATCGACGACGACGAAACGGCACTTGCACTGGCAAGGCGACGGGCCGAGCGGCTCAAGGGGCTGGACAGAACAACCAGGATCCGCCGTCTCTCCAGCTACCTCCAGGCACGAGGATTCGCTCGCAACACCATTTCTCGTACCGTAACCTCGATTCTGGATTCGGATGAGGACGCGCACTCGTAGCGGCGAATCCAACATGATACACTAGTGCACCATATTCTGCGGCGACCCCGCAAGTGTCCACCATTCACTCTAAGCACCGCACGACCTTTCTCTGGGATTCGGAGGAGCGACGAACATGATCGACTGGGGATACGCACTCTACATCGCCGGCGGAGGCTTCGGAACCGTCTTCTTTCTGCTGGCAGTCCTGGCCGTCATTGTCTGGGCCACGTCAAGGCTTGTGATCCATTTCACGCGAGAGAGGCGTGACTCATAGCGCGTGACCATTCTGCCCTGTTACAAACTGAAGCGGTGATGGAGGACAAGATTTGTTCGGCTTACTAGAGAGCGGTTTCAGCCATTTCTATTGGGGTAACGCCCTGATGCTCCTGATCGGCGGATTCCTGATCTACCTCGCGATCACAAGAAAGATGGAGCCCCTTCTACTAGTGCCGATCGGATTCGGAATCATACTTGTGAATCTTCCGCTCGGCGGGTTAATGGATCACGAGATGAAGCTGGAATCGCCATTGTCCGGAACGGTCCAAAGCATCGAAACCACGAAGGGCTCGCGCTTCAACGAGGACACGATCCTTATCCAGCTTGACTCCGGACCGATTGCGAGCCCCGTATTTGGCCGTGTGGACAGCTATCTGGTTTCGGTGGGCGACCGCGTCGAACAGGGCGACGTAATTGCCGGGCTGATTACGCAGCAACAGACCGACCAGAATCAGTACCCCACCGAACCGATCGGGCTACTGTCGAGGATATTCAAGTACGGTGTAATGTGGCACATACTGCCCCCACTTATGTTCCTGTGCCTGGGGGCGCTGACCGACTTCGGACCAATGCTGTCGAATCCGAAGACACTATTGCTCGGAGCAGCCACCCAGTTCGGCGTGTATTTTGCGTTCTTCCTGGCACTCCTTGTAGGATTCGGCATCCCTGAGGCAGCTGCGATAGGAATTATCGGAGGTGCGGAAGGTCCCACAACGATCTACGTGACAGCAGTACTCGCGCCGCAGATAATCGGAGCCACCGCAGTCGCCTGTTACTCTTACATGGCCCTTGTTCCGGTTATATTGCCGCCGGTCATTCGGCTGATGACCACCAAGGAAGAGCGCAAGATCTATATGAAGCCTCAGATGAGGGCAGTTGGCCGGACCGAGAAGGTAATCTTCCCGATCATGGCCGCAGTCGTGGTAATCCTGTTCGTGCCGTCCTCAGCACCGCTGATGGGATGCTTCATGGTAGGCAACCTGTTCCGAGAGTGCGGTGTGGTGGACCGGTTGAGCCACACGGCGCAAACCTCGTTTGTCGACACTCTGACGATTTTCCTGACACTGGCAATTGGAGCAAGCATGCCGGCAGAGAGCTTCCTTCAGCCGCGAACCCTCCTCATCCTCGTCCTCGGTGTCGTTGCGTTTGCCAGCGCTGCTGCAGCCGGGGTGCTGCTCGCCAAGCTCATGAACCTCGTGACCAAAGAGAAGATCAATCCCATGATAGGTGCTGCCGGTGTGGCCGCCGTACCAATGTCTGCACGCGTGGTACAGGTAATGGGCCAGAAGGAGAACCCCAAGAACTTCCTTCTGATGCATGCGATGGGACCGAACGTCGCAGGAGCCATCGGCGCCGCGATTGCGGGTGGGGTATTCCTCGGCATCCTGGCCTGACT
>PWUO01000074.1 GCA_003562555.1 Dehalococcoidia bacterium | reverse complement strand
GCCAACCGGGCTGCCCGAAGTCTCCAGTGATCACTCACGTGCACCACTCCACTCCGTATGCCTGAGACGCTTATTCATGGGGTTGTTACATGCAGGGGAGGCACGTCTCGACACTTACGAGAATACTTCGCCTTGCGGCCTCCTCTCCTTCACCTTTCACAATCGCCGTGATCGTATAGTCCCCACGGCCTTCCGGAGCCGTCCAGCGGATTTCCTCAGGGCCTCCCTCAAACCTGATGCGCCTGCTGCCAACCGGGAAGACTGCGGCCGTTCCACCATCTGTCCATTCGTACGAGACAACCATCTCCCTCTTGTTCACAATGGCACGGACAATCATCGACGCTCCGCGGTAGATGGTGTATCGGCCGCCGCTGAACACCAGCGCTCGCGGATTGTCGACTGCCGTCACCTCCATGTGTGTGACCAGTAGCGGTTCGGTTACCGATACCACTATGGAAAGCGAGGCGCGTGCCCGACCCTCGTATCCGTCATCCACCTCTACGAAGATAATGCATTCACGTTCGGCCAAAGGAGCTGTCCAGGTGACGGACGGCCCCTCTCCGTCGATTTCCCCGCAATCCGACGACCACGTGTACGTAAGCTCGTCGCCGTCGACGTCCTCGGCCGCGCAGGACAGAGTCACTGTTCCTGCAGGAGGTACCCATCCGCGGTCCGCAGCGACGCCGGCAATCACGGGAGGAGTATTCTTCTTGACGACAATGGCGATTGACTCGCTGACGGCAACTCCCGCACGGTTGGTCACTGTGACAGTAATACGGGCAACCCCTTCCTGCTCCGGGGCCGTCCACGCGTACGTCCCGTCATGACCGTTGAGTGTGCCCCTGTCACTGTCCCATTGATAGTCGAGGTCTCCTCCATCAGCGGAGACTGCCACACACTCGATGAGAACGGAGTCCCCGGGCGCGATTACCCGGTCGCCGGATTCAAGGGACACGATCTCCGGGACGGAATGCGTGGAGGTGCATCCTCCAACGGCAGCAGAGGGCAGCAGTGCCAGGAAGCCTGCCAGAGCCAGAAGTATGCCTCGTCGTAATGTAAGAGCCCTCACGCGCGTGTTCTTGCCAACGCATTCTCCATATGCACGCGGAATGAAGGTGTCCCCGTGGGAACCGCTCCAGGAACTCAGCCCTTCATATACGGTGGCGAGAGGGGTTCCTCGTCTCCTGCAACGTGTATGCCCGTCGAGAACTCTGCGTTCCTGCAACTGTTAACCTTCCGTGTGCGGAGAATGTCGAGCGACGTCTCTACGTGGAGAACGCGGCGATCTCCTCTTCGACCACCTGTTTCACGTACACGCCGAGCGCATCATAGTCATCCATATGGGCCCAGATGCCCCGGACGGGGTACGGCTGCGCCGTTCCCTCATCGTACGTGACCACGAAGAGATCGAAGGGTTGGCTGCCATACATGCGTACGTAGGACTGGTTGTCAGGATGGTTTGACGCCACCATGTAGTAGCGAACGGTCCTGTCCGCCATCTCCTCAGGGAAGAAGTCGTAGAGCGCTGCTTCGATGACATCCCCAATTTCTCCCAGGCAGCCGCACGCACCCGGGATGTGGAAGAAGACCAGGTCGACTCTGTTAGCAGGTATCCCGGAATCGACGGCTGCGTCACCCGGACTACCCGTGTCATCTTTAGCAGCACGGTTGCCGGAACTGTTCGGCTCGTTCGCGAGCGGCTTGCTTCCTGTCTCGAAATCCGACAGGTCGGGACTGATGTCGTCTTCTGTGACTGGTGTCTCGGCGATGACGTGCATGTCAAGGTCTTCTGATTGCTCGTGCGGGGGAGCGTTCGCGCCAGCATCGTATTTCGAGCATCCGAACGACAGGAGCAGTAATGCTCCGAGGAGAAGAAGGATCGAAGAGCGGCACGAGCGTTCCATTGCACTGGTTTTCATCACACAGCGAATATGTAGTACAGACCGGCGCCGATGAAGACCATCGCCGCGATGATTCGTATGATGTGATCCGCACTCGTCAGTCTGTCAGTCCATGAGGACACGCGGGATACTCCCAGGGAGAGCAACGCCCCGAATATCAGGACCGGCACGCCCGTGCCGATGGCGAACACCGCCGGCAGTACCACGCCACCAGTGGTGCGCAAAGCTAGCGGAATGAGCACGGCGAAGAACAGGACACCGCTGTAGGGACAGAATGCGAGCGCGAACAGCGCTCCGAGTGGAAAGCCTCCAGCCACTCCCATATCCCCAAACCTGGCCCCCAGGCGCTGTATTCCGCCGCCTCCCGACAGTGCCGGGAGCCGGTTGATCACCAGCAGCAGTACACCGACCACGATGAGGAACGGGCCGATGAACTTCGATCCCGCTCCCTGCAGGAAGCGCGACAGCGCGCTCACTTCGAGCCCCACCAGCACGATGAGAATGCCGACGACGGTGTAGGAGAACATGCGCCCGAGCGTGTAGAGCACAGCCGTCATGAACGCGTGACCCGGCTGAGTCGCTTTTCGGCCGACGTAGGCCAGTGCGGCCACGTTGGTTGCCATAACGCAGGGACTGATAGCACACAGCAATCCCAGCAGAACAGCGGACAGAAGGGGAATGCCCGATGCCATCGCAGAGGCGACGCTCATGAGGCTCCGTGCCTCGACAGTGCATCCCGGACACGAGCTTCTACGTAGGACGCCAGCACGTCATCGTCGCCCATCATGCTCCATATCTCACGGACGGGTGTGGCGGTCCCGTTTCCCGATTCAAACTCCACTATGTAGAGATCGTAGAACGGGTTGTCGAACATCTCGAGTACCTCACGGTTGGACCAGTCGTCCGAGAAGACGACGAAGAAGCGTAGCGAGCCGTCCTGAAGCTCGCTCGTGAAACTGGTTCGAATCGCGTCCTTTATCACGACGCCGAATTCGGCCATGCACTCACAGGGGTTCTCTTCCTCGAAATAGAACACGTCAACACCATTTCCAGTGCGCGCCGTGTAGGTCTGCTCACTACCGCTCGGTTGGCCTGTGGTATCAGGAGCAGGTTGTGGAGTTGGATTCGAGGAGGAACAGCCACTGAGTGGCAGTCCGGCGGCGATCAGAATCAGTCCCGAAAGCAGTAGCCTCGTTACCATCATGCGGTTCCTCCGTGGCGATAGCGCAGCGACTCTCGGATGGCGAGGGGTCGTCGCGGACGCTATCCTCGTGCCTCCTGTAGCATCTTTCGGACAGCATCCTTGGATGGGACATGGCCGCTGGATACCACCTTGCCATCGATGACAAGGCCGGGTGTAATCATTACTTTGTATTGCAGTATTCTGGCCATATCCTTGACCTCTTCTACATCCGCGTCGATGCCCAGTTCAGCGAGGACTTCTCTGACCTCCTTCTCGACCGCCCTGCACTTTGAACACCCGGTTCCAAGCACTTTGATTTCCATTGTTGAACGCCCCCTTGTCCTCAGAGTACAACGCAGAACCTGGTCACCGGTCAAGCACACCGCCACGTTTTCAGAGGATGAATCCGGCGATCCAGCCCACCAGTGTTCCCAGCACCATTATCGTTGGCACATAGACCAACGCCTTCTTGCGTCCGAATACTCTCGCGATCGCGAGCCAGTTTGGCAGACTGAGGCCAGGACCGGTCAGAAGCAAGGCCAGTGCCGGCCCTTTGCCCATGCCGAGATTCATCAGCGTGTCGACGAACGGCGCCTCGGTCATCGTCGCGAAGTAGCTTATGGCGCCTATCAGGGTGGCCAGGAACGACTGCCGGATTCCTTCCCCACCGAGCGCCGCCTCAATCCACTCGGGCCGCAGAATCGCACCTACTACACCCACGATGAACACTCCGATGAGGAGCAAAGGGAAGATCTGCCTGACAAACCACCACGTCTCCCGCATCCAGTCGTTGATGCGCTCGCGCGTGTAGCTCTTCCAGACGTATGTGGCTACGATTGCCAGTCCGATAGCCCACACCACCACTTTCTGCCAGTATGGACCTTCGATGATGAGGTAGTTCGGCGACAGCAGCCACACCACCAGCAGGACGAGTAGTATGAGGCTCTTTCGATCGATTAGCTTGCCACCACCCTGGTCCAGCATCGACATCCGCTGGACCTCCTCCTTCCGGAACGCGTACGCCATTACTGTTCCAACGACAACCGACATCAGCAGCGCGCTGATCAGCCTCGCGGCGACCATGGTGCCCCCGAGGATGGAGCCAGTGTAGGTGAGCGCCAGGATGTTCGCTGCCGGCGCCACCCAGAGGATAATGAACGCAGCGCCAATCCCGGCGCCGCCGTAGTAGATGCCGCTGGACACCGGTATGACCGTGCATGAACACGCAGCCACGAAGAAGCTGCCACCTGCGGCGATTCCGAACGACTGGAGCTTGCGTACGGCCGCACCCAGGTAGCCGATGATCGCCTCACGGGATACGAAGGTCACGATGCCGCCGGCAAGCAGGAAGGCCGGAATCAAGCACGTCAGCACGTGGAGGGCGACGTAATCCTGCAGAGCGTAGAGCCCACCACGTAGCATCTCTATGAACAAAACACGCGCTCCTTAGTTGGCATTTTGGACGAATGTCTGTGATTGCGAGGCGGAGGCCTTTTCGACGAGCTCGGAACGCCCTCTTGCCGACTTCAGCCTACGCCGATCATCGAGCGCTACCACGTCGCCCGACGCTGCTTTGCGAACCGCCTCGAGAAGATCCCGCATTGGCGCCGAACAGTGTTCAAAGTCTACGGAGTACCGCTTCCAGCGTCCATCCTTCCGCATCTTCAGAAAACCCGCCTCTTTGAGAGCGCTGCAATATCGCGATGCATTCGCCTGGGAGATATCAAGTACATCCATTACCTCGCATACGCAGCACTCGCGCTGCATCAGCAGGTGCAGGACGCGCACTCGCGTCGGATCACTCAGGGTCCTCGCCGCCTTCACCAGTTCATCCATGCTTCTCCCACCAATCGGTTGCACATATGCGTAAGTCTGTATATATTATTGTCGGATTTGGGCCTTGTCAAACACGAGGAACGAGACGTTACAACGGCTCTTCCGCCAACCGGGAGGCAGGGAGCTGTGGTTGTTGCAGCAACACTGGCCACGAACAGGACAGGGACGACCACCGCTTCTTCAACTCGAAGTGGAAAGATAGACGGGCTGTTGTCGTAATCCAAGGCCTGCTAGAGCGCCGTTGACATCACCATGAAGATGATAGTTCAAGCACTCCGCGGCATATGGGACAACCCGTTCAAGCGATACGTCAGTATCGCGCTTGCCATCGTTGCTGCGGTCGTCATGTTCACCGGCTCTCCCATCGCCGATACGCCTCCTCCACCACCACCTGATGGCGACGATCTGCTCGAAGTTCATTTCTTCTACTACCCTGGATGTCCAAGCTGCCGTGCGCAGGAACCCTTCAACGAGGAGATGGCGCTCACGTATGAACGGGTCTACT
>PWUO01000100.1 GCA_003562555.1 Dehalococcoidia bacterium | reverse complement strand
TAGATGTCGTGATGGTCATCGCCAGAGCCTGGCACGCCAGGGTCAGGCTTGCGGCCAGCAGTGACATGCCGAACTGAAACAGCATGACGAACACTCCGAGTCCGAACAGGCCGAACACGATGCTGGGTACACCGGCGAGATTGAGGATAGCGAGGTTGATGGTGCGGGTCAGCCAGTTATCCTTCGCATACTCGGTGAGGTAGATGCCTGCAAGTACGCCAACGGGCAGGGCAAACACTATCGTGCCGATCATGAGATAGAAGGTTCCAATAATGGCGGGGAATATGCCGCCTTCCTTTCCGGCCATTCGTGGCGCTGCAGAGAAGAACTCCCATGAGAGTGCGGGAGCGCCTTCGATTGCCATGTAGATAATAATGAGCACAACCGGCAGAACTACCACTGCAGTAGCAGCGATGAGCAGGCCGAAGGCCAGTCGTTGAGTGACGTGTCGTCGCATCATAGTTGTGTCACGTCCGGGCGAACTTGCGTTTCTGTCGCTCGAGAACCCTGTCGGCGATGAGATTCACGAACAGCGTCATGACGAACAGCACGATGCCTATTGCGAAGAGCGCCTGGTATTGTGGCCCTCCGCGCACCGCGTTTCCGATGCCCGAGGCGATTGCCGCAGTCATCGGCATCATGGGATCCGTTGGTGATGCGGGCACCGCCAAGGCGCCACCTGCGACCATCAACACCGTCATCGTCTCTCCTATGGCGCGTCCGACGCCAAGCATGATCGAAGCGGCGATGCCGGAGATGGCTCCGGGAATGCAGACGTGGATAATCGTCTCCCACTTCGTTGCGCCCAGGGCGTAGGAGGCCTCACGGAACGAGTGAGGTACTGCGTTCAACGCGTCCTCGGACACGCTGACGATAACGGGGAGACTCATGAGGGAGAGCATGATTGCCGCCGTCAGGCCGCAAAGTCCCGTGTTAAGGTTGAACAGACTCTGGACGTAGGGAGAAAGCAACGCCAGTCCGATGAAACCCATGACCACAGAGGGTATCCCCGCGAGGATCTCGACGACGGGCTTCACGGTTTCCCTGACACTGGCCGGGGCTACCTCAGCAAGATATGCGGCGCACCCTACGCCCAGCGGAATTGCTATCAGCGTCGAAATGCCGGCGACCCAGAGCGTCGAGATGAAGAAGGGCATGATGCCGAAGGTTGGTGGCTCGGACACGGGGTACCATCGGGTGCCTAAGAAGAAGTCCCAGGGCGCGGTGTGAGAGAAGACGGGCAGGCCTGTGCGCAGGAGGAGCAGGAGGACTCCGACGAGCACCACGATGGCAATGAGCCCGTTGGCCAGGATAACGGTCTCGATCAGCCGTTCGCGAGCACGAGAACGGCGCCGGAATCCCTTGAGGATTCCGGCATTGGTACTATTCTCCGAGCCGTTCGTTCTTGCCATTTGTGCTCAACCCGATACGCGGTGATTCTACAGGACTACTTCACCGGCACGTAGCCGCTCGCGGCTACCATGGCCTGCCCCTCGTCCGAGAGGCAGAAGTCCACGAAGTCCTTAACCAGTCCCGCAGGCTCGCCGTCCGTGTAGTAGAGCAAGGGGCGAGCCACCGCATAGCTGCCGTCCAGTACGGTGTCAATGCTGGGCATGACGGCAGCGTCGTCCGCTGTGCGCTTGATTCCCGCTACCTTGATGTCGCTCGTGACGTAGCCGAGTCCCGGATAGAAGATGGCGTTGACGTTCTGCGCTGTCTCAGTGACGCCTGCCGAAGTCGATGGCAGCAATTGTACGTTGGTTCCATACTCGAGACTGCTGTCCCTGGTGGTAAGGCCGTCCATTTGCACCACGTGTTCCTTGAAGAATACGTGGGTGCCAGAGTTCGTATCCCGTGCCAGTGCGACAATCGGACCGTCGTTGCCTCCTACTTCCCTCCAGTTGGTGATCTGTCCGGTGTAGATCGCTGACAACTGCTCGATGGTGAGTTCCGAGACGGGATTCGCGGGATGCACCGCTACCGCCAGACCGTCGCTCGCGACGATGATCTCGTACGGCTCAACGCCCCTTTCTCTTGCCTGATCTATCTCGCTCGAGCGTATCAGGCGCGACGATTGGCAGATGTCCGTCATGCTGTCGATGAGCGCGGCGATTCCCGCACCCGAACCGGGACCCGAGATCGAGATATTGACTCCGGGATGAGCGGTCATGAATTCTTCTGCCCACATCGTTGAGAGCGGGGTTACTGTGTTCGAGCCGGTGATGTCGAACGTCCCTGACAATCCGTCGTAGTTCTGCTGTGCCGCAGTGCAGCCGAGCAAAGCGGGGATGAGACCGGCGGCAAGCAGTGTGGCCAGCCGGCACATCCATTTTCTGGTGATAGCGTTCAACTATGATTCCTCCTCATTATCAGTCTTCTTCCGTTGATATCGAAGGTAGTCTAGCGGCGCAACCTTAAGGCGCGTTTAGGGCGGTGTTAAGATTGGGTAAAGACTGTTCGCGCCGTCCTGCATGGTTTCCGAGCGGTTGGCCTGCAGTACGGTCGTGGTTTACAATAATGCACATCGCATCGTTCTGAGTAGTAGTTGGGCGATTTGAGGTCCTGCCTGGGCGCTGCCAGGCACGCTACGGAGTCGGATTATGCCGCGTGAAATCTATAGCCAGCACCTGCGAAGTCTCCTGGATGAGATCATCGTGCTGAGCAGCATGGTCGACAAGGCGCTCGCCCGGTCGATACTCGCGCTTCGGGAGAGGGACCTTGATCTGGCGCGGCAGGTCATCGCTGACGACGCGGTGGTAGATCGTAAGTGCCTGGATATCGAGGAACGTTGCGTTCAGCTTATCGTCACGCAGCAGCCGGTTGCGGGTGATCTCAGGCTCATCCTGTCGATAATCCACGTGCTCGATGAGATGGAGCGTATCGGTGACCATGCAGAGGGCATCGGGAAGATCGCGGTTATGATTGGTGATGAGCCGCCGCTCAAGCCGCTGATCGATATCCCGCGAATGGCTGAGAAGACCCGTGACATGCTGAGACGGAGCATTGAGGCGTTCGTGCGAAAGGATGCAGCTGCGGCTATCCAGATCAGTGCTGAGGATGACATCGTCGACGCCCTCTACGACCAGGTGTACCGTGAGTTGTTGACCTTCATGCTTGAGGACCCGAAGACGATAACGCGTGCCACGCGGCTTATCTGGGTTGCGCATAACCTGGAGCGCTGCGCGGACAGGGTGACCAATATCTGCGAGCGCACCGTCTACACGGTGACCGGGAAGATCGATGCGCTGCGTGCCTCAAACTACTAGTGGGTCGACCTGACCCGCGTGCCTATCTGGAGACCTGTCGGTAACAGTCCCAGTATTCGAGGAAGGTGCGGTCGAAGCTCTTGGCCTCAACCACCTGGCGCGCACGAAGTCCCATCCTCATCAGGCGGTCACGATCCAGCATGGTGTTAATGGCCTCCTGCAGCGCCTGTGCGTCGCGCCCCTGAACCACGACACCGGTCTCTCCGGGGATGACGATGTCGCGTGGGCCGCCGACATCGGTGACGATGGTCGGTACTGCACTCGCATGTGCCTCGAGTATGACGCAGCCAAAGGTGTCTGTCGTCGAGGGGAATACGAACAGGTCGGCAGACTGATACGTGTCGATCAGTTCCCGCCCTTCGATGTAGCCCGTAAATGTCACGTTAAGGTCCGCCAGTTCGCTCATCAGTTCATTGCGATAGGGTCCGTCACCGACGATCGTCAGGTGAACGTCAGATCGGCCCAGCATCCTCAGCGCCTCACCGAGGATATCAAGGTTCTTCTCACGGGAGACGCGGCCAACATAGAGCAACTGGAACACGTCGCCGTTCCGACTCCAGTCCCTGGGAGTGAATACTTCCGTGTCCACACCGTGAGGCATGACAAGCACCTTGTGAGGAGCGATACCATTGGCGATGAGTTCCTCGCGATACGCCTGGGACGGAGTCAGCACCGTGTCCGCCTGGTTGTAGAACCACCTCAGGTAGATCCAGATCAGGCCTTCCAGCGACTGATCTCCTGTGAGGTGCGTCGCGTATTGTGGCAGTGCCGTGTGGTACGTGGTGAAGAACGGACGGTTCAGCAACTTGGAGACCAGCAGTCCGGTCAGCCCCACCGGTCCTGGAGTGGCGGCATGGATATGTGTGAAGTCCTCACGGAAACAGTAGTCGACGACATCGAGTACCGGAGGACAGGCGAGCTTCATCTCGGGATACTCCGGCAGATCGTACACTTTCACCGGACGGAACACCTTCTCTCCGTGCAGACTCTCTCTGTCGGCACAGGTGACGAACGTGTAGTCCAGTCCAAGCGTTCTCGCGTGCAGGGTCATCTGTTGCAGGCTCTTCGCCACGCCATTGATCTCATAATACGTGTCACTGAGGTGCACCGCTCTGGGTTTGCGTGGTGGTGAATCGATAACTGTCAGGCGTTCTGCGAATTGCCTCGTATCCTGGAACGCCTTGTACGCGATGTAGTATGGAATTGTCACCACGTACAGCGACGATATGGAACTGATTCCGTTGACGATGTTGAAGACGTTCCCGGCTTTCAACTCGTCAATCGTGTAATCGAGCAGCTCTTTGACATTCTCATCGACGGTGGTCGATACCATGGTGAACCAGCGCTGGTGTGCATTGTCGGGAGTGAGGTTCCGGGTGATCCCGGGCATCCGCCGCAGTGTCTTGCGCAGCAGTTTCTCGGTGTTGTTCTTGTGACGTCGTCGAAGACCAAACAGTCTGAGCAGCAGCGAGTAGCCTTTCGAAGGCGGTGCAGTCTTCTTCATAGTGAGAAGTTGTGACATGTGTCGGAGGGTCTCGTTTCGGGCGAGATACCGATCGATGTTCACCTTCTTCTCGATGTGCTGGTACAGGATCGAATATATGGCATAGCCAAGGTGGCCCGGGTCGGAGGGAGCGGCGTGTGCATGGCTCAACTCGGGATGGACGAAGAAGTGTGAAGGTTCGTCTCCCGGGTTAGCCGTGTAACTTCGTGCGATGTACAGGCCCGAGTGGTCATCGGAACCGGATATCAGGTGTTTGCGGGATGGATCCACCCTGGGCTTGCGGATGCGATGTCGGTCCGCCAGTTCCTCCAGTCGTCCTGCGGTGACCTGTTCGACGGTGGCTCGCAACCTGTGGTTCACCTCGGGACTCCGGAATCCGTTAAGCTCGAAGAGGTCGAACAGGAGCAGGAGTCGCTCGAAGTGTGCGTTGGTGAGCTTGTTGTTCACGGAGTAGAGCGGGTGGGCGACCGCATGGGCGATGTGATGCTCGTCCATGTACCTCACAAAGTTGTATAGGTTCTGACGCAGTGCATCAAGATCACGGAACTGCTGCTCGGTAATCTGGTACACCAGTACGTGCACCTTGCACTGATCCTCGGGAAAGGTGGCCGTGAACTCGCATGAGATGAACGTGTTCGGAAGATGTGCTATCTGGAGG
>PWUO01000262.1 GCA_003562555.1 Dehalococcoidia bacterium | reverse complement strand
TCGTTCGGGTCGTCGGCCCACGGCTCTTATGTGAACACCACACGTGAATCCCATGCCGTCGTAGGGGCGGTTCGGGAACCGCCCGTCCTTCCGGGGACATCGGCGGTCCGGTGTAGGGGGCGATTCCCACATCGACCCTCCCGTAGGGGCACGATGCCTCGAGCCCGCGGGTGAGGTGGGGCATATGCACGGGACGGATACATCCGTCCCGCCCTTTGTGTCGCCCGCCCCGACGAATTCACACGTTGTCCCGTAGGGATGGGCCATGGCCCATCCGTTGTTTCGCGCACTGCACGCACCGACACGCACCTTGTGCCTGGTAATTAGTGCGAATGTGCAGTCGGAATGCAGGCATGCACGCCTCCCCGGCGGGGGATCGTTTCAGACCCGCCCGTCGCCTCATGTCGTGAACCAGCCAACAGATGCAGAGCGCATCCGAAATCCTGCTGTCCGACGTGGCGCAACAGAAAGGGCGGCGTTTCAAATCGTATCGAAACGCCGCCCCCGTATTCCGTTGACACCCTCTATTTCGCGTTGGCCCTCCGATCAGCAGAGATCGAAGCGGTCAAGGTTCATCACCTTGTTCCACGCAGCTACAAAGTCATTCACAAACTTCGTCTGGCCGTCAGACGCTGCGTAGACTTCCGCGATAGCCCGGAGCTGGGAGTTCGATCCGAAGATCAGATCGACACGAGTACCGGTCCACTTGTGTTCGCCGGTTGTGCGATCGCGACCCTCGAACAGGTCTTTGTCCTCCGAGGTTGGACTCCAGACCGTTCCCATATCGAGCAGGTTCACGAAGAAGTCGTTGCTGAGCGTCTCCGGACAGGTGGTGAAGACGCCATGCTGCGACCGTCCGTAGTTGGCGTTCAGGGCGCGCATACCTCCGACGAGGACGGTCATCTCCGGAGCAGTCAGCGTCAGCAGTTGCGCTCGATCGAGCAGCAGCTCCTCGGCCGGTACTGCATAGCGGGCCTTCTGATAGTTGCGGAAGCCGTCGGCCTTTGGTTCGAGCACGGAGAACGCATCCACATCGGTCTGCTCCTGTGAGGCGTCCGTGCGTCCGGGAGTGAAGGGAACCGTAACCTGGGCACCGGCATTCTTCGAAGCCTGCTCGACGGCAGCACATCCACCCAGGACGATCAGGTCAGCGAGCGAGACCTTCTTCCCGCCGGGTTGCGAGTCGTTGAACTCCTCCTGGATCGTCTCGAGCACCTGCAGGACCTTTGCCAGTTGGGCCGGCTGGTTGACGTCCCAGTCCTTCTGCGGTGCGAGGCGAATCCGTGCCCCGTTCGCACCGCCGCGCTTGTCGGATCCACGGAACGTGGATGCCGACGCCCATGCGGTTGAGACCAGTTCTGAAATGGACAGGCCTGAAGCAAGTAGCCTGACCTTGAGGTTCGCGATGTCCTGCTCGTTGATCAGTTCGTGATCGACTGCAGGTACCGGATCCTGCCAGAGCAGTTCCTCCGCCGGAACGTCCGGGCCGAGATAGCGCGAGCGCGGGCCCATGTCACGGTGGGTCAGCTTGAACCACGCCCGGGCAAACGCATCCGCGAACTCCTCGGGGTTCTCCATGTAGCGCCGTGCGATCGGCTCGTAGATCGGGTCGAATCGCAGCGAGAGGTCCGCCGTGGTCATCATTGGCCGGAGCTTCTTCGACGGATCGTGCGCGTCAACCACCATGTCCTCTTCGGCTACGTCTTTGGCCAGCCACTGATGCGCGCCGGCAGGACTCTTAACCCGCTCCCACTCGTACTTGAACAGCGTTTTCAGATAGCCCATGTCCCACGTGGTGGGCTTCGCCTTCCAGGCACCCTCGATGCCGCTGGTGATGGTATCGGGACCCTTGCCGCTGCGGAAGCTGCTCTTCCAGCCCAGTCCCTGTTCCTCGATGCCCGCGGCTTCGGGCTCAGGTCCTACATGCGACGCAGGACCGGCGCCGTGACACTTGCCGAAGGTGTGTCCTCCGGCGACCAGTGCGACAGTCTCTTCGTCGTTCATGGCCATGCGCGCGAAGGTCTGACGGACGTCATGGCCGGAGGCGACCGGATCTGGATTGCCGTTCGGGCCTTCCGGGTTCACGTAGATCAGGCCCATCTGCACGGCGGCTAGAGGATTCTCCAACTCCCGCTCGCCGGAATAGCGCTTGTCGCCAAGCCACTCGCTCTCCGAGCCCCAGTAGATATCCTCCTGCGGCTCCCAGGCATCCACACGTCCACCGCCGAAACCGAAGAGCTTGAATCCCATGGACTCAAGTGCGCAGTTTCCGGCGAGAATCAACAGGTCGGCCCATGAGATCCTGCTTCCGTATTTCTGCTTGATCGGCCAGAGCAGCCGTCGGGCCTTGTCGAGGTTCGCGTTGTCCGGCCAGCTGCTGACGGGCGCGAGTCGCTGCAAACCCATCCCCCCGCCGCCGCGTCCATCTCCCATTCGATAGGTGCCTGCACTGTGCCACGCCATCCGGATCAACAGCGGCCCGTAGTGACCGTAATCCGCCGGCCACCATTCCTGCGACTCGGTCATGAGCGCATGGAGGTCCTTCTTCACGGCCTCCAGGTCGAGCTGCGCAAACTCCTCCCTGTAGTTGAACTCCTTGCCCATCGGATTGCTCTTCTCGGAGTTCTGGTGGAGAATCTTGAGGTTCAGCTGATTCGGCCACCAGTCCCGGATGGACATGCCGCCGCCAACCACGGTGTGGCGGTCAGTCCCTGTCTTGTCCTCTTTAGACATCGTCACCCTCCCTCTTCATCATTTGGTTCCTGGCTCGATGCTAGTAGTTCTCGGCCAGCAACTCGTAGTACGACTGCGGATGCTTGCATGCAGGGCACTCCTCGGGCGCCTCGGTACCCTCGTGGATGTAGCCACAGTTCGAGCAGTGCCACTTAACCGACGTCTTCTTCTTGAACACCTCGCCGTTGGCCACGTTGGCGGCCAGCTTGCGGTAGCGACCCTCGTGGAATTCCTCAACCTCGGCGATCTCCTTGAATGAGGTCGCGATGTCATCGAATCCCTCTTCCCTGGCGATCTTCTCGAAGTCTGCGTAGAGTACGCTCCACTCCAGCTTCTCGCCGGCGGCGGCCTCCAACAGGTTCGTCTTCGTATCGGCGATCACGCCCCCGGGGTAGGCTGCGGTGATCTCTACATCGCCGCCTTCGAGATACTTGAAGAAGACCTCGGCATGCTCCTTCTCGTTGCCCGCCGTCTCGGTGAAGATGTTGGCGATCTGCTCATATCCCTCGCTGCGGGCCTTGCTCGCGAAGAAGGTGTAGCGGTTCCTTGCCTGCGACTCTCCCGCGAATGCGGCGAGCAGGTTCTTCTCCGTGCGGGTACCTTTGACTGACTTTCCCATAACTGACCTCCTCAATGTGTGGTTTGTGTACTTTCGCA
The DNA here is from genome assembly GCA_003562555.1 of Dehalococcoidia bacterium. GTDB lineage: Bacteria > Chloroflexota > Dehalococcoidia > GIF9 > AB-539-J10 > SKVJ01. Next base: position 2,074 of record PWUO01000262.1, on the reverse strand, counting down.
GCCGGAACACCGGCCGCGGAATTCCAGATGGTGATATGAGACTCTGAATCCTGTCTTCTTCTCAACGCGCGTGTTGAGATCCTGACCCACCGGCTCGTCCAGGTCGAACACCGTTCCGCAGATCTCACACACGAAATGATAGTGCGGTTCCTGCCTGGCTTCGAACCTCGTCAGCGCGCCGCCCAACTCCAGTGCTACGATGTCGCCCCGCTCCCTTAGTATACGCAAGTTCCTGTAAACCGTGCCCTTGCTTATACGCGGCAGACTCTTCCGCACCTCCTCGTATACCTCGTCCGCCGTCAGGTGTCGTCTGTATTCCTGCAGTACGGACAAGACAGCTCTTCGATGGCCAGTATCGCCATGTATCATTTCTAACAATAACTCTCAATATCAATCATATCGCACCCTGCTGAGGCGGTGTCAAATCAAGATTGAAGCTGCGCGCGGCGAAATCGAAGCATGTCACGACCATCTGGCCTCAGCGCGAAATCAGACATAGGATCAGGACATGGGTCGGTAACGTATCGCTGCAACGACCATACGTACAGCCCGCCTAGACCGCATCGTTGGTGAGCAGATTCTGTAGCGGCCCTGTGAGCGCGGGTAGATCAGACTGCACCGTGTCCCAGAGAATCCGATTGCTGACACCGAAGTACTCATGGACTACGATGTTTCTCACCGCACGCATTTCGATCCAGGGAACCTCAGGGTGTGCCTGGACGACTTCGTCAGGCACGTGCATGGCGGCTTCGCCGATGATGGTGAGGTTGCGTACGACCGCATCAACTGTGCGCTGATCGGCACAGAACGCCGCCAAATCCATGCCTGCCACGTAGATCTGTATCGATTCGATGGCGTCGAGTATGTCCTGAACGCGAACCTGCCAGTCTCTAGCTGGCATGAATCGCCTCGGAGAGTATGCGCTGCCTCATTCGCTTGTGCAGTGCGTCTGGGGTCGCAAGATCCACGTTCCGGCCAAGCAGGTCCGACAACCGCCGCTGCAGCCGAACGAACTCGAACAGTCCGATACGGGCATCGGGCTCGAACTCGACGAGGATGTCTATGTCGCTCTCAGCGCCGAGCTCGCCACGTGTGATGGATCCGAACAGGCGAAACGATCTAACGGAGAACTCCTGCTTTAGATCGCCTGAGGCCCGCAGTATGTTCCTTGCCTGCTGTATATCCATGCGAATCTCCACGCTTGAGTCGATATTCCATAATCATTGTACCTCATCCGTCAATGCAAGCTGCCTCCCGCGGATTCGAGACTCGGACCGCCGACTCACCCCTCTTACGGTCAACAGGAGCCTGAAGCTCCTGGAACAGGCCGGGATCGTCAGGGAGATGTCCGGGAGGCGACGCAACCGGGTATTCAGTTACCGGGACTACATGGACATACTCAGCCGCGGGACGGAACTGCCGTAGCGAAAGGCCTGTCCGCAGTTCAGATCCTGGTGTTCCTCACTCCGCAGGAGCATCCACCGCATGCCCGTTGTATCATGTAACTGGAAGCCCGACCACGGAGGTGCATGATGACGATGCAGCGGGACTACCATGGCGTGACGGTCGCGTGCGTGCAGGGCAACATCGCAGACCAGCCGGACGTCGATACGATCGTCAACGCGGCCAACGCAGAGCTTCGGATCGGTGGCGGGGTGGCGGGAGCCATCCACCGGGCTGCAGGACCGGGACTCGAGGAGGAGTGCCGTCCACTGGCACCCATCCGGCCGGGCCAGGCGGTCATCACCGGCGCGCACAACCTGCCGAACCGGCACGTGATCCACTGCCTCGGTCCCGTATTCGGGAGGGACAAGCCCTCGGACCAGCTCCTCGCCGCGTGCTACCGCAACGCGCTGCGGCTCGCAGAGGAGCACGACATCGGGTCGATCGCCTTCCCCTCGATCTCCACCGGGGCCTTCGGCTACCCGGTCGAAGCCGCAGCCCGCATTGCGCTGCGCACGGTGCTTGAGGAGTTGCCGGGGTTGACAAGTGTCAAGCTTATCCGGTTCGTGCTCTTCAGCACCGAAGACCTCGAAGTGCACAGCCATGCACTGGAGAAGGCAATCGGCGAGGC
>PWUO01000093.1 GCA_003562555.1 Dehalococcoidia bacterium | reverse complement strand
TCCCGTCCCCACTCCAGGCCGATGGCCATCAGGGCGCCGCTCACACCCCCACAGGTCTCGCCGCGTAGCGCGATGCCGGGGAGTGCGGTGGGGGCCTTGTAGGTCTGTGCATTTCCGATCTCGAACTGCTCCTGCAGCGCCCGCAGGCAGCCCTGTGAGCAGCAACCGGACTCTATCTCGTATTCGCCTGCCTTTCGCTCCACCTCATCCAGAATGCGTTCCCTGGACTCGTTATCTGACATAAAGCATGTCTCCTTTCCGCATCCGCTCGCGCCGCGACCGGCGCGTGCGATCGTCGGTACACAGCATGACGCATATGCCCGTGTCTTTCAAGTGTTACGCACGTGTTCGGCGCGAGTGCGTGTGTCGCCCGATTCACAATGGAATATGCCATGCGGCCAGGTACAACGCAAAGGGCGATACCAAAGTGATGTTCGCTATGGTAGACTGCCGTGACTACACGTTCATGCGGTCGTGGACGCCCATGTCGAGGCGGGCCTTTCACCGCAGAAGAAAGGGCGCACCATGGCAGAGGTCTCCCTGGAACGCAGAAGCATCGGCTACGTTTCCACCCTTCACGGGCTGCTGCATGTCCTTGAGCTGGCATATGGCGTCGTGCTTGTGGCCATCGCCGCCGATCTCGGCACCAGCATGTTCGTGCTGGGCGTCATTGCCAACGTGTTCGGGTTTGCCTACGGACTCACTGCGTTGCCCGTTGGTGTGCTTGCCGACCGGATGAGCGAGACGCGTCTGCTCGCGATATGCTCGCTGGGCATGGGTGTGGGTGCGATCGGCGTGTGCATTGCCCCGGGCGTGACCATCCTCGGCGTGGCGCTGGCGCTGCTCGGCGTGGCGCTTGGTCTGTTTCATCCGGTGGCCTAGGCGTTCATCGCCCGCACTGCCAGCCGTACCGGTCTTGGCTTCGCCTACCTGGGAACCGGTGGCAACCTGGGATTGGCACTGGGCCCCATCATCGTCGGCATCATCGCCTCCGGCATGGGGTGGAGACTGGCCTACGCGGTATTCGCGGTGCCCTGCATCGTACTGGGACTGCTTATTCTGCGGCTGCCACGCAAGATATACCCGGCCATTGCTGATACGGGAACCGCCCCTAAGGACACGAGTCGCGCGTCGCTTCGACCCGTCCTCATGCCGCTCGTGCTTATCCTCGTCTCAAGTGTGATTAACGGCCTCGTCTATCGGGGCGTCGTCACCTTTCTCCCCTCTCATCTCAGCCTCAGCGTCAGGTCTGACATCGCCGGGCTCGACCCAATTATGCTGGGTGGATCGTTCACGACCGTGGCGCTGCTGTTCGGAGTGGCGGGACAGTTCATGGGTGGCTATTTATCGGATAAGCGCAGGCGCGAGACCCTTGCGCTCATCTCGCTGGGAGTATCCGCGCCAGCCCTCCTCGGTGTCTGGTTCTTCGGAGGCGCGGCGCTGCTCGGTGCCGCCGCGGCATTTGCGTTCTTCCACTTCATCAGCCAGCCGGTGTTCAACGCGCTCATCGCCGATTACTGCCCGGACTACTGGCGGGGCCGAATGTACGGCCTGTACTTCTTCTGCGCCTTCGGCGTGGGCTCGTTCTCGGCAAGCGCACTCGGCTATGTAGCGGATGCTCAGGGACTCAAGGCGGTGTTCCTCGTATGCGCGATTCTGAGCGTTGCGGCTGCGGTTTCTCTGGTGCCGCTTCTGGTGCGAGCGCTGAGACGAAACGGCCGGGGCGTAGAAGGGCAAAGTCTCTAGTGCCGTAGGTGCACGGCCTTATGCGTCACGCTGACGTTGTGTGGGAGGATGTCTGTCTGTGGACGTGCGCCTGACATCAGTTCGCCGGGCTCGCGGAGCGCCCGACTTTGGCCGCTCAGCGTGCGTGCGACGTTCCGGCTGCGCGGTTCGTGGTCTCGACCTCCGATCGTCCGGTGATCGCTCTCTTGGGTGTTCAGGGGTTACCCGACTGCGACGCTGCCTTGCGTCCGGTGATCCGGATCGCTCCTGAACCGGTCGACGCGAGGGTCGTGCTGAGGGGCCTGCGGAACCGGGGCGCTCGTACCCGCCTTGTTCGCGTCGGTCATCGGGTCGGCGATAGGAGTCCCGTTTGTCAGACCCAGAATCACGTAGCGCGGACGGCCGTGAATCGTGTCCGGTCTCGGGTCTGCGGTAGGGGCGACTCGTGGGAGCGCCGGACTCTCTTCGGTCGTACGGGCGCGTTGTCCGGTCACCATCCGCCCGTTGATAGTGTGTCCGCTGGTCCGCTCCTGCATCCCTGCGGGCATAAGGTCTGGATTCACCGCTGGGTGCGGCCCTGCGCTGCGGACGGTTGGTAGGTGCGCCCGTGTCTCTTCTTACGTAAGGACGTGTGTCCCTGACCCCTTCGCTCCGCCGGTAAGGACTGTCTCCCTGTGGGCCCGAATCCCTGCGGGCATAAGGTCTGGATTCACCGCTGGGTGCGGCCCTGCGCTGCGGACGGTCAGTAGGTGCGCCCGTGTCTCTTCTTACGTAAGGACGTGTGTCCCTGTCCCCTTCGCTCGGCCGGTAAGGACTGTCTCCCTGTGGGCCCGAATCCCTGCGGGCATAGGGCCGTGAATCACGCTCGGATGCCGTTCGGCGATACAGGCGATCCGGCGACGTATCCCTCACACTTCCTGCATACGGCCGCGGTCCTCTCTCATCAGCGAAGCGCGATGGGCGGCTGTCAGAGGACGTTCCTGTGCCCGACCATCTACGGGGAGCGCTGGCCTCCACTTCGAGGTGCCTCGCCTTCGGTGACGTGTCCCGTCTCGCGGCTGGTGCCTCCGCCCGCCGTTCTGCGGGCGGCGAGAAGGCTCGTGATGGCCGTTCTTGAGCACGAGTGCTCCTTTCGGAGCTCCCGTACTCTCTTCTTTCCGGACGCTGCCCGTACGGGCTGCGTACGCGCGCTACGGCTCGGGATGTCCGCCTCTCCTCCGCCGATCCTCTCATAAGCTTTCGCAGATCCGGCGGTGTCAACTCGCGCCACGTGCCCTCCTCGAGGTCATCAAGCAGCAGGCCGCCCATCCTCACCCTCTTGAGCATGGCCACTTGCTGACCGATTGCCGCGAACATGAGTCGAATCTGGCGCTTTCTGCCCTCGTGAATGGTGATGCTGTATGTGTAAGGCGACTGGCCGAGGAGCAGTTTCATTCGGGCGGGCCAGGTCTTCTGGCCCTCAATCTCCACCCCCTGCTCGAGCTTCTCGACATCCGCGTCGGTCAGCCGGCCAGTGGTGGCGACGTAGTATTCTTTCTCATGCTCGAACCGGGGATGGGTCAGCTCGTACGTCAACTGGCCGTCGTTGGTAAGTACCAACAACCCGGTGCTGTCTTCGTCCAGGCGCCCTGCGGGGTGTAGACCCGCGCTCCGCACATGTGCCGGGAGGAGGTCCATAACCGTAGGGCGGCCTCTGTCATCTTCCGTGGTGCAAAGGAATCCCTCGGGTTTGTTCATGACGACGTAGATGCGTCGTGCCTGCTGCGCCGCGACCTCCCTTCCTGTGACGACGATACGGTCTACCCCGGGGTCGACGAGTTCGGTGTACGACGAGGCGATGCGGCCGTTGATCTCCACCAGGCCCTTCTTGACGAGTTGGGAGGCGTCCCGGCGTGAGCCGTAGCCCGCGTCGGTAAGCATCCTGACCAGTGGGATCGCTGTCATTGTGGTGGTCCTCTCCTGCGAGTTTGACGGCCCCATCGCAGGTACCTAGAATAGCACGTCTGTTGAATGGCGCGGGTTTCGTACGCAATCCGGTCCACCACCACCACCCCCGCCTGAGGAGCCCAGCGTAACTGAGGAGGAAGTCAGGGGATGTCACAGTTGAAAATCGGATTCATTGGTCTCGGGTACATGGGCCGTCCCATGTGCCACAACCTGATCAAGGCAGGCTTCGGGGTGACGGTGTGGAACCGCAGCCGTCCCGGTATCGAGTTCGCGAGGTCGCATGGCGCCGTCGAGGCGAGTTCGGCAAAGGAAGTAGCTGCCGCGTCCGATATCGTGGTAACCATGGTGAAGCACGGTGGCGATACTGCCGAGGTTGCGCTCGGGCACAACGGATTGCTGTCCGGCGCACGACCGGGGATGATACTCATCGATATGAGTACGATCGCGCCCGCTGAGGCCCGCGTCATTGCGGTCCGCCTCAAGGAGGGTGGCGTACTGATGCTGGACGCGCCGGTGAGTGGCAGCACCCCTCGCGCAGAGGCGGGCACGCTTTCGATTATGGTGGGAGGTCCTACTGAAGCGTATGAGCGCGCTCTGCCTGTGCTTCAGTCGATGGGCAGCAGCATCGTGCACGTTGGTGAGGAGAACGGCGCGGGCCAGGGAGCGAAGCTCTGCAACCAGGTGCTGGTGCTGGTGAATATGCTGTCCACCGTGGAGGCGCTGACGCTTGGCGCGGGGCTTGGGCTTGACGTGGGCCGCGTGTACGAGGCGGTCAAGGACGGGGCTGGCGGCTCGTGGCAGTTCGAGAATCTTGGCGCCCGCCTGTTGCAGGGAGACATCGAGCCCGGAGGCACGGTGGAGACCGTGCAGAAGGACCTGGATATCCTCATGACCCAGGCAGGGGAGTTGCACATGACGCTCCCTGCTACCTCCATGGTGCAGCAACTTTATAACGCGGTCGAGGCGGCGGGCATGGGTAAGAAAGGGCATCAGGCGCTGGCTGCAGCGTATGAGCGACTGACCGGCGTTCGCATTGCCGACCACGTGTCCACGTAGTTCGTGTGTGTCGTCAGACCTTGTGCACGGTGCCGCATCGTGGGCACTTCAACTGAGTGAGCTTCGATCCCGGTGGTACGCGAAGCTTCGCGCCGCAATCGCACTCCACGGTCTGGTAGTTGTTCGTCTTCCAGAGCACGTCGGAGACCTCGCGCGCCCGCGTGGCCTCGGTCTCTGCGGCCGGCTCCTTGTCGGTCAACGGCGGTCTCAAAGGGGCATCGCCCGTCAGACCGAGCGCGCCACGTGGAACGACCCCGCCACGGCTGCCGCGTACGCTTCGGTATGCCGCGTCATAGTCGGCAAAGGACGCACCTCCCATCGACCTGAGCACCCGAACGCGGTCGGATATAGGTGGATGTGTGCTCGACATGTTGGCGGCTGCCTGCCCCGCCTTTCGAAACGGGTTCACGATGTACATCGGGGCAGTGGCGTTGTTGGCTGTCTGGAGCTGGGTCGGCGTGCTGGCGATCTTCTCCAGGGCGGACGCAAGTCCCTCGGGGTACCGCGTGTAAAGGGCAGCTGATGCGTCCGCAAGGTACTCCCGCTTGCGCGACAGCGCGAAGTACAGGAGCCGTGCGGCAATAGGCGCGAGGATCATCAGTACGATCCCGATTACGATGATGATGAGCTGTCCAGCTCCGCCTCCTGAACCGCCTCCACCGCGCCTGCCACCTCGTGACGCTCCGCCGAAGAACAGCATGCGGCTGGCGAAGTAGGAGAGCAGGACGATTGTCCCGAGGAGGATGCCTCCTATG
>PWUO01000005.1 GCA_003562555.1 Dehalococcoidia bacterium | reverse complement strand
CGCCTGTGATGGTCGATGGCAGTGAGGATGCGTCCCCACGCATGATTGAGGGATCCCGAATGTCCAGGGCGGTGAGGCGTTGGCCGCGAAGGAGGGGCTCTATGGCCCTCCGTATCGTCTCCACCTCGGGCAGTTCAGGCATCGGAACCGTAGTGTAGTCTATGCCGTCTCTCCGGCCAAGGTTTGGTCGCTCCGGCGGTGGGTGTATAATCGTCCCTTCCGTGCAGTAACAACGCGTTTTCGGAGGGCCGATGTATCCGATACTCGAGAAGCAGGACCTGACCCCCGTCATTCACCTGTGGAAGATTAAGGCACCCCGGGTCGCTCGCAAGGCGAATGCCGGCCAGTTCATCATCCTTCGCCATGGGGAAGAGGGAGAACGCATCCCGCTGACGATCGCCGATTGGGACCGTGAGGCGGGCACGGTTACCGTGGTGTTCATGGAGGTGGGGGCTACGACCGAAAAGCTGGCTGCACTCAACGCGGGTGATGCCATCGACGACTTCGTTGGTCCGCTGGGCAAGCCGACGGAGATAGAGAACTACGGCAATGTCGTGTGCGTTGCCGGGGGATTTGCCATCGCAACCATCGTGCCCATCGCCCGAAGTCTGAAGGCTGCGGGGAACCGGGTTACATCCATCATGGGGTTCCGGTCGAAGGACCTGGTGTTCTGGGAGGACCGGCTGCGTGAGTTCAGTGACGAACTGATCGTCTCGACCGATGATGGCAGCTACGGCCGCAAGGGGTTGGTGACGGAGCCGCTCAAGGAGCTGCTGGAGACGAAGCGGGTGGACCGGGTCATCGCCATAGGTCCGACCGTCATGATGAAGTTCGCGTCCCTCACCTCGAAACCTTTTGGCGTCACCACGATTGTGAGCCTCAACCCGATCATGGTGGATGGAACCGGCATGTGTGGCGCGTGCAGGGTTGAGGTGGGAGGAGAGACGAGGCTCGCCTGTGTCGACGGCCCGGATTTCGATGGCCACACCGTGGACTGGGATCTGTTGCTGAGCCGCCAGAGGGCGTATGTCGACGAAGAGAAAGCCTCGGTTGAACGCCTGCACCAGTGCCAGAAAGGGTGTCAGCATGGCTAAGAAGGAAGTCAATCTCAACAGAGTGCCTGTTGCGAAGCAGGATCCTGAGGTCAGGGCACGCAATTTCGAGGAGGTGTCCCTTGGCTACACGTGGGATGAGGCTGTCGAGGAGGCTTCGCGGTGTCTCCAGTGCCCGAAACCCGTCTGCAAGGACGGTTGCCCCGTAAACGTGCAGATACCCGAGTTCATCAAGGCACTTCGGGAAGGGGATATGGCTGAAGCAGCCCGTGCGCTTAAGGACAAGAACAGTCTGCCGGCAGTGTGTGGCCGCGTCTGTCCTCAGGAGGAGCAGTGCGAGGTGGCATGCGTCCTTGCACGCAAGGGGGCTCCCGTGGCGATCGGGAGGCTGGAACGCTACGTAGCTGACTGGGCACTGAACTACTCAAAGGATGATGATTCCGTGCCGGACGATGTGACCCCCAGCGGAAGGCGCGTCGCCGTAGTCGGAGCCGGTCCTGCGGGGCTGACCTGCGCAGCGGACCTGGCGAAGATGGGCCACGAGGTGACGCTGTTCGAGGCACTGCACACCGCAGGTGGGGTGCTGAAGTACGGCATACCCGAGTTCAGACTTCCCAAGCGCATCGTGCAGGCGGAGGTCGACTACGTCACCTCCCTCGGTGTGGCCATTGAACTTAACAACGTAGTCGGAAGAACGGAGACGGTTGATGATCTGTTTGAGGAAGGATTCGACGCGGTATTTCTCGCTCCGGGTGCCGGTGCTCCGATGTTTCTCAATATCCCGGGTGAGAACCTCAACAACGTGTACTCTGCAAATGAGTTTCTCACTCGCGTCAATCTCATGAAGGCGTATCGCTTTCCTGAGTACGACACCCCGATCCGTGCGGGCAGCAGGGTCGCGGTGGTAGGCGGCGGAAACGTGGCCATGGATGCGTCGCGCTGCGCCCTTCGCCTCGGCGCCGAGAAGGTGTACATCATCTATCGCCGCTCGGAGCATGAGATGCCGGCACGTGAAGAGGAACGGGAGAACGCCAAGGAAGAGGGGGTCATTTTCAAGCTGCTGACCAACCCCCGCAAATTCATTGGAGATGAATCGGCCAGCGTCCGTGCGGTCGAATGCTACGAGATGGAACTGGGTGAGCCCGATGCGAGCGGCCGCAGGCGCCCGATCGCCAAACCCGATACCGCGTTTGAACTGGAGATAGACATTGCTATCATCGCACTTGGCACCAGGCCCAATCCGGTGATTCCGTCCACGACCCCCGGTCTCGAACTGACGCGAGAAGGCACCATAGCAACCGATCATAAGACCGGGCGCACGAGCAGAACGGGAGTATGGTGTGGGGGCGACATGGCGACAGGTGCGGCAACGGTTATCAGTGCGATGGGAGCAGGAAAGCGCGCTGCTGCTGATATTGACGCGTACCTTCGTGCGCTATGAGTCGGAGGAATCCTGCGAGGTCAGCGGCTTCATGTCTGCCCAGTTGGGGCCTGACTTAAGCTCGACATTGAGTGGAACGGCGAGCTCCACGGCAGAGCGCATCAGTGTTCTGACCATTCCGCTCAGTGTGGAAAGCTCTCGTTCCGGCGCCTCGAACAGCAGTTCGTCGTGAATCTGCAGCAGCATCCTGCTCTTCAGCTTCTGCTCCTCGATGGCCTCGCGTATCCTCACCATCGCCACCTTGATGATGTCAGCCGAGGTCCCCTGCACCGGCGCGTTGATCGCCATCCGCTCCGCCCCTTCGCGCACCTGCCGGTTCGAAGAGCGTATCTCGGGGATGTACCGCCTTCGACCGAGAAGCGTGGTCACGTACAGGTTCTCGCGAGCCTGTGCTTTGGTCGCTTCCAGCCACCGCTGTACCCCGGGGTATTGATCGAAGTAGGCCTTGATGAACTTGCCCGCTTCAGCCCGCGAGAACTCGGTGGCCTGTTCAAGCCCATAGTCGCTCATCCCGTAGATAACCCCGAAATTGACCACCTTCGCCGCACGCCGCATCTCGGGCGTCACCTCTTTCGGGTCCACCGAGAACACCCGGCTGGCAGTCGCCGTATGGATATCCTCGTTGTTGAGGAATGCGGCGATAAGCGCCTTGTCCTGTGAAAGATGGGCCAGTGCACGCAGGTCGATCTGCGAGTAGTCCGCACTGAGCAGGAGCCATCCCTTTGGTGCGGTCACGGCTGCACGGATCGTCCTGCCCAGTTCCGTTCGAATCGGGAGGTTCTGAAGGTTGGGCTCGCTTGAAGAGAGCCGTCCCGTCGTCGTTCCCGTCTGGCTGAACATCGTGTGCAGTCTGTCCGTCCTCGGGTTGACCAGCCCGGGAAGCGTGTCTACATACGTCGATTTCAATTTGGACAGTTGCCGGAATTGCAGCACGAGGTCGATCACCGGATGGGCGCCCCTCAGTGTCTCGAGCAGCGATGCCTCGGTGGAGTACCCGCTGCTTGTCTTGCGCCCCCCCTGCAGTCCGAGCTCGTTGAACAGCACGTTGCCAAGCTGGCGGGGGGAGTTGATGTTGAACCGGTGTCCCACCGCGTTGTAGATATCGATCTCCAGTGCTGAGAGTTGCTCGCCGAGGGTGCGCGACATCGTCCGAAGTCGCTGCGTGTCCACGAGTATGCCGTTGTGCTCCATCTCGGCCAGTACCGGAACGAGAGGCATTTCCACGTCGCGGAATAGATCCGCCACCTCACGTTGCTCCATCTCGTCCTGAAGTTGCGCACGAAGGGCCCAGCATGCCGTGGCCCGTGCAGACAGCCAGTTCGCAAGGTCGTCGTCCGACAGGTTTGCGAATTCACTCTCCTCCAACCGACTCGAGACGAGCCTCGCCGCCACCGGAATATCGAACCATGGACCCTTGTACTGCATGCCTTGACTTAAGAGTCGGCGAAGGAGCGACTTCACGTCGTCGGACACCTTGATGCAATCGTTCCGTTCCAGCAGTGGCCGTAAGACGTCGAGCGAATAACCCGGTGTTGAGGAACCTGAGGCATCGGTGGATGGCTCGATCACAGGGACATAGGTGAGCCGACCGGACGTGGTGGAAATACCTATTCCACGAAGCACTGTATCGGTCTGTGCCGCACGTCTCGCTTCGCGAGTCCTGTTCTGCCCGTCTGTGGACAGGGCGGCACAGAGCACCACCTCGGGCGCATCCTGCAATTCCTGTTGCAGGTTGGGGGCTCCTTCAGGCGTCAGGATGGTCGCAGCGTGCCGTATCTGTTGAGGGGGGTCCGTCTTCGATGGTGATGCCTCATTCGCCGAAGCGACCGGAAGGCGGTTCACGAGGCTGCTGAACTCCAGTTCCTTGAGAAGCGCGAGTGCCCGGTCACGATCATATCTGCCGATGCTGCAGTCCTCGATGGAAAGCTGCACCGGGACGCTCGTCACTATGCGACCGAGTTCCTCACTCTTACGGGCCTGCCCGTTTGATTCCCTGAGCGAAGCCTGTATCCTCGCCGGCGTCACCTCGTCGATCCGATTGAACAGGTCGTCCAGGCTCTCGAACTGCGACAGCAGCTTCGCCGCGGTCTTGTCGCCCACACCGGGAACACCGGGGATGTTGTCCGATGAGTCTCCGACGAGCGCCTTGTATGCGGTGAATTGCTCAGGAGAGACGCCGAATCGTGCCTCCACGGCCGCTGCGTCGTATGTCACGGCTTCGCTGAAGTTGCGGCCCGGCAGCAGAACCGTGATTCCCGGACGCACCAGTTGCAGCAGATCGCGGTCACCGGTGAGGATGGCGGCATCCATGCCTGCGTCGCGTGCCTGAAGTGCGAGCGTTCCGAGGATGTCATCGGCCTCGTACCCCTCCACCTCGAAAGCCGGAATGCCGAGCGCCTCCGCGAGTTCATGGATGCGCACGATCTGGCTCTTCAGTTCCTCCGGGGTGGGAGGGCGCTGCGCTTTGTACTGCTCGTAGGCCGCGTGCCTGAACGTGGGGGCAGGATAGTCGAACGCGATCGCCCAATGGCTCGCATTATGGGTGTTGACGACTTTGAACAGCGTGTTTGCGAAGCCATACACGGCGTTGACCATCTCGCCGGACCTGGACGTCGTCAGCGGTGGGAGGGCGTGGAAGGCCCGATGGACCAGCGCGTTGCCGTCGATCAACAGAAGCAACCGTGGTTGCGGTGAGTGCATCGCTCTCATTATACGCTTCGCACCTCGTGATATACTAAGCCTTCGTGAAGAAGGACCTTCTCTCCGTAGTTGATCTGAGTCCTGAAGACGCTGAGCAACTCATCGAACAAGCACTGGTCATGAAGCAGGGGGGTATGCGCTTCCTGCTTCCATGGAGATCGGTCGCCCTGCTGTTCGAGAAGCCGTCGTTGAGGACTCGCGTCAGCTTTGACCTTGCGGTGACGCAACTGGGAGGTCATTGCCTCTACCTGTCGCCCCAGGAGGTGGGGTTGGGCCAGCGTGAGCCGATACCCGATGTGGCACGCGTGCTGAGCCGCTACGTCGACTGCATCGTCGCCCGCGTCT
>PWUO01000277.1 GCA_003562555.1 Dehalococcoidia bacterium | reverse complement strand
CAGGAGAGCCCTGAAGTCATCGATCGAGCCCAGCGCTGGATGGATGGACTTGTGTCCGCCCTCGTGAGAACCGATGGCCCATGGGGTGCCGGGATCGCCCTCGACGCAGGTCACCGCGTTGTTGCGGCCCTTTCTCGCCGTCATGCCGATGGGATGTATTGGTGGTAGGTACAGGACGTCGAATCCCATCTCTGCGACGTAGGGCAGCCATGTCTCGCAGTCCCTGAACGTGCCGTGCCTGCCCGCCTCTGGGGAACAGGATCGCGGAAACATCTCGTACCATGCGCTGAAACCAGCCCGCTCACGGTCCACGCAAACCTGGAGAGATGGATTCTGAGTGGTTACGAGGTCCTCATCAGGGTATCGGCTCGCAACTTCGCCTGCATCGGGGCTCACCGCCGCCTTTGCGCGCGTATGCTTCGCGCTCTCATCACGGATGCGCTGCGCATAGTCCTTCAGCAGAGCGGCTTCCTTTCCCGAAGCTCTGGCTGATGCGGCCTCAAGAAGGTTGGCGCCTACGAGGAGTTCGATCGTCACGTCCTGTTTCGCTTCGAGGCGCTTGATCAGCTTCGACTGCCATGTCCTGAAGTCGTCCACCCATGCCGAGATTGTGTACTCGTACTCCCCGATCTGCGTAACGGTGAACGATGCACGCCACAGGTCGTTTCCCAGGGACGTCATAGGAGTCCGGATCCACGTGTTCTCACCCTTATGCCTGTGCAGCAGCATCACGGTAAGCTCTTCGTGTCCTTCGGAAAAGACGTCTGCCTCCACCACAACCTGCTGGCCCACGACCCGCTTGATCGGGAACCTCCCACAGTCGATGCGGGGAGAGATGTTCTCTATGATGACCCGTGCGGGCGTGATCCTGCTCATTGTGTGGTCCTCTGCCGGTTGGCCGGACGAATCGCCACCGTTGGCATGTAGACTACTCAGGGAACGCGAGTACTGTCAATGGCGGGTTAGGCGGACGGTCAGTGGTTAACGCGGGGGAAGCTTGGGTTCCAGCAGAGGAAGGTACATCTCTTCGACGTACTCCTTCATCATGCGTCGGGCTGAGAATTGCGGCGAGATCGATATCATCGCGCTCCGAACTCGTTCCAGCCAGCGGTGGGGCACTCCGTAGCGGTCCCGCTCGTAGTACAGGGGGATGATTTCCTGCTCCAGAAGCTCGTACAGCGCGACCGAGTCGCGTTCATCTTCCTGTTCCGGATTCCACGAGAGAGACTCATCGCTGATAGTCCACCCGTTCGTTCCATTGTACCCCTCTGGCCACCAGCCATCAGGAACGCTCAGGTGCAGCACCCCATTCATGCACGCCTTCATCCCGCTCGTACCTGAGGCCTCGCGTGGCCTGCGTGGCGTGTTAAGCCAGACATCTACACCACGAACCAGCAGGCGTGCGATGTGCATGTCGTAATCCTCGACAAACGCAATGCGCCCGAAGAAGTCGTGATCCAGTGACGCCCGGTAGGCGTCCTGCAGCAACCGCTTGGATGCCTCATCAGCCGGGTGTGACTTCCCCGCAAATACGATCTGTACCGGGCTCCACGGATCCTTCACGATCCGTTTCAGCCGCTCGATGTCCTGGAACAGCAGCGTGGGGCGTTTGTACTCGGTGAATCGACGCACGAAGCCGATGGTGAGAGAGCTTGGCTCGAACAGTGCGCCCATTGCAAGCGCCTGCTGGCCGTTACAGCGCCCACTCGCCCAGCAGTCCTGTGCGCGCAGCGTCATTGCCGTGATGAGCTTCTGCTTCACCTCGCGTCGCGCAGCCCAGAGTTCCCTGTCCGGGATGTTTCTGACCTTGTCGAAGGTTGCCGGTTCGTCACTGTGAGCCGACCATTGCTTCCCGAGGTGCCGGTCGTACAGTTCAGCGATTTCGAACGCGAGCCACGTCGGAAGATGCACTCCATTCGTGACGTGAGTGATGGGCACGTCTTCCTCCTTACGGTCAGGCCACACCATGTGCCACATCTTCTGCGTAACCGCCTTGTGAAGCTTGCTTACGGCATTGCTCTTTGCGGAGGTGCGAAGCGCGAAGGCAGTCATGTTGAACTGGTGCGTTGCGGCATCCTGCTGCCCGAGCGCCAGGAGTGCGTCGCGGTCGGCGCCCTCCATCTGCCAGTAACCTCTCAGGTGTTCATCCATCATGTCGAAGGCGAAGACGTCATGTCCCGCAGGAACCGGAGTGTGGGTCGTGAAGACGGTCGAAGAGCGCACCTTGTCCAGGGCATCCTCGAATGAGCGACCCTCCTCCACCCCGCGGCGGATGCGCTCCATCATCATGAACGCCGTATGCCCCTCGTTTCCGTGCCATATTTCCGGCCTGATATCGAGTGCCTCGAGAATCTTCACTCCGCCGATTCCAAGCACCATCTCCTGTTGCAGACGCCTCACCCTCTCGGCAGTGTAGAGACGTGACGTGAGTTCCCGATCTTCGGGCGAGTTGCCTTCCACGTCTGTGCAGACGAGGTAAAGCTCGACTCTCCCCACCCTTACGAGGTAGGCTCCAAGGTAGACATCCCGTTCCCCCAGCCTGATCGACGTAAGGGGTGAGCAGATCCCACCCGGTAATGCCCTGACCGGGAGCAGTGGCGTCGAGCGAAAGTCGAGTTGCCGGTATACCTCCTGCTGCCATCCGTCAGGGCCTATCTGCTGCTGAAAGTAACCCTGGGGATACATCAGCCCAACACCCACCAATGGCAGTCCGAGGTCGGAAGCCTCCTTGAGGAGGTCTCCAGCGAGAATTCCGAGGCCGCCTGCATAAATGGGAAGAGAGTTGTGCAGGGCGAACTCCGCGGAGAAGTACGCGATCGTTCTGTTCTTGTGGTTGGGGTGCGCGCGTGCGAACCAGTGGTCGTTGCGCACCACATCGCTGTCGAGTTCTCCGATCGCACGGTCGTACAGTTCCAGGAACGCCGAGTCATGTGCCGCCTG
Organism: Dehalococcoidia bacterium; assembly: GCA_003562555.1. GTDB lineage: Bacteria > Chloroflexota > Dehalococcoidia > GIF9 > AB-539-J10 > SKVJ01. The sequence goes on along the minus strand of PWUO01000277.1, from coordinate 2,600 downwards.
TCGCAGTCGTGCTGGTGGGATATCCTGGAGGATCTTCACCGGGTTATGGCCCGACAATGACCACAGCGGATAGTCGAGCGACGTGAATACCGCGCGTGACGAACGATGCCAACTCCACCACATGTTGTGGGCGAGTTCGCTGAGTCGTTCGATGCGGGTAGGAAGAGCGGTCTCTGAAGCCATATGCGTACGATTGATAGCCGAACCTTCATGTTACAGTCTTCCGTACCGCGCTGTCCAATACTTCCTGCTGCGAATGACGACGAAGTGGTGGGCACTAGTCGATTGTCAACGGGCGTTGCGCTCGCCGTCGCAACGAATTGGAGCGACCTCACCTTCTGGTCGCCCAAGTGACGGACGTGAGGCTCTCGTCAGTGGGGTGTGCCCCGCTGTTCTTCACCCGGTGTTGTCTCCGGCGGTCTCGTCTCTGTCGAATGATACGGCTGGCAATCCCCTGCAACCTCGTTGCTGCGAGGCATGTTCCAGTGGGAGCCGTCGCAGAACGGTTTGTTCTTTGAAGCGCCGCATCGGCAGAGCGTGTAATGCTCCCTCGATTCGGGCCGATTTCCGTCGGGATCCACCAGTTCCGGACCACCAACAACGTCATACGGGCCGCACTTGTCTACGATGATGGCCGGTTCCCGGTTCAGGTCCTTGTGCAGCACCCCGTTGCGTGTGTAGCTGAGTGCACCTGACGGGCACTTCTCGATCGTTCGCGCGATGGCGTTGGCGTCTGCACCGTCGGGATGTATCCACGGACGGTCGTCCCGGTTGAATACGGAGGGCAGGTCTCGCCCGCAGTGCTCCGCGTGTGAGCACACTCCCCGGTTGTCGTGGATCGTGATGTCCCTGCCGTGATAATCCTGCACCCTGTCGGCGATTCTGCCGTCAAGCTTGTGGCTGCGGTAACCGATGCGCACATGAGAACCGTCGCAGAATGGCTTGCGTGAAGAGTGGCCGCACCTGCACAGCGACATCGTCTGGCTCACCTCCAGCTCAGTGCCGTCGGCGTCCACCAGTCGATCGACTCCCCGGACCCTGAGGGGGCCATCCTTGAGCGGTTCGATTCGCGGTCGTTCGCCGCGCCGCATAGCTGTCATCAGTTCGCTTCACCATCCATGCACAATTTCGGACAGGGAGACAGGATAGCGCCTGCCAGCACTTCGGGCAAGGGATAAGAGAGATTCGTGGCCCCCGGTGCGTGCTAGAATGCCCTGCCCGGGAGCACACTACCCGGTGCAGTCATCGATTGTGAGGAGACATCAGTTCAGATGAACAGAACAATCAATGTCGGCGAGAAGGCAATATTGCGCATCAGGGTGAGTGAGAAGGACGTGCACTATGCGGGGGGGCTGGTGAACGGCGCGTATGTGCTCGGCCTGTTTGGCGATGTGGGCACGGAGGTCCTCGTCAGGTACGATGGCGACGAAGGATTGCTGGCTGCCTACAACAACATCGAGCTCAATGCGCCGGTGAAAGCGGGAGACTTTCTTGAGATCACAGGCTGGGTGAGCCGGGCAGGCAACACGTCACGGACTATCGGTCTTGAGGCGCACCGCTACATCCGGGTAACCGGCGTACCCTATGAGTCGTCTGCCGACTATCTTGAGGAACCCGAACTGGTGGCTCGAGCTGAGATGGTGAGCGTGGTGCGCAGGGAACAGCAGCGCTGCATCGACTAGCCTCCTCTTGCGGGGAGCGTAGCAAAGTCCCCTGCCCCGCGAGCCCTGAAGATCTCGTCGGCTGCGGTCGACCCGGTTACGCCGGCGCCTCCTGTCCCTGGGCAACGCGGCTTGCATCCGGTGTGCGCAACAGGTCCCGGGCGACATAGTGTTCCGCGACCCGTCTGCTCACCCCTTTCACGTACAGGTAGCTGCGGAACAGCCCGAAGTAGAGAGGCCGGCTCTCCAGAGCCGTCAGTCCATTTCTTGCTGCCTCCTTCATCAGGTTACGCAGCGAGTAGCCCGTGTTCAGGACGGACGAATCTCCGGTGAGCAGGCGCTCAAATCTGAGCTGAATCGTCTCCGGCTCCTCGAGAAGCAGCACGCCGCCTGCTTTGAGGACACGTGAGACCTCGGCCAGACCGGCGCGCCATCCGGGACAGTGGTGCAGCACGCCACACACGAATACGGCATCGAACTCCTGGTCCGGAAGGTCGAGCGCCGTGATGTCTCCGACGAACACGGTGGCGGGTGTTCCGCGGGATTTCGCGATCTCCACCTGTTCGGGGACGATATCGAACGCGGTCAGTTTGGCCGGGCTGAACCGGTTCCAGATAAGCTCGAGCGTGTACCCGGATCCGCAGCCAGCGTCGAGCACCGACGTGTCCCTCAAAGAGGTTCCGTGCTTCCGCAGGAACGACTCGAACAGTGGGAAGTCCCAGTAGCGCAGGAGCAGTTCCCTCCCGCGGCTGTTCATCAGCCGCATCTCCTTCTTACCGATTGGAGGCCGCGGCGTCTGGCGGTTCTCGTCGTCCTGACTGTCTCCCATGGAACTGCCCCGGTTCTGCCCTCTCCGGCATTATACAGGGAGTGAGTTCCGCAGATTTTACATGCGTACGCATGGGTCCGTTGCAGCATTGAGAGACGTGTGATGTCTCT
>PWUO01000235.1 GCA_003562555.1 Dehalococcoidia bacterium | reverse complement strand
TGGCACACATAGCGGTCAGGAACATCATCGCTGCACTGGACGGTGAAACCCCTCCGAGTCTGGTCAACAAGCCTTCCGCAGTGTAGAGTTCCTCAACGGCTGCAACTGACGACAAAGGGCGGGCGTCGACGCCCGCCCTTCGCCTGTTTGTGCTGCATTGCCTCAGGCGGTCTCGATGCCAGCCGCCTTCTCGAGTCCAAGCTCCTTGATCGCCGTCTCTCGCATTTTGAATTTCTGTATCTTCCCCGTCACCGTCATCGGGTACTCGGTGACGAACTTCACGTAGCGCGGGATCTTGTAGTGGGCGATCCGTCCCTTGCAGAAACTCCGTATCTCCTCCTCCGTGGCTGTCTCGCCCTCACGGAGCTCTATCCAGGCCTGGATCTCCTCACCGTACTTCTCGTCCGGGACACCGATGATTTGCACGTTCTTGACCTTGGGGTGCGTGAACAGAAACTCCTCGATCTCCCTGGGGTACACGTTCTCGCCCCCGCGGATGATCATCTCCTTGGCCCGTCCCGTGATCCTGCAGTAACCCCTTTCGTCCATCGTCGCCAGGTCGCCGCTGTGAAGCCAGCCAGCCTCGTCAATCGCCTCTCTCGTCCCCTCGGGGTTGTTGTAGTAGCCGCGCATGATGTTGTAGCCGCGGTAGCAGATCTCTCCCTGCGTCCCGCACGGAACTATCGCACCGGTATCCACGTCGACAATCTTCAGTTCAACGTGCGGTGAGGCCCGGCCAACGGTGCCCGTGCGGTCTTCGATCGACGCATCGACGGAGGTCTGGGTCGCTATCGGAGACGCCTCGGTCTCGCCATAGCCGATAGTCACCTGCGATGCATGCATCTTGGTGATCACCTTCTTCATGACCTCGATTGGGCAGGGTGCGCCCGCCATGATGCCGGTACGCAGAGAGGTGAGATCGAACGAATCGAAATCCTCGTGCTCCAGCTCGGCGATAAACATGGTCGGTACGCCATGCAATGCAGTACAGCGTTCCTGCTGCACCGCACGCAGCGTCGCTCCCGCATCGAAGCTCTCTGCAGGCAGGACCATTGTCGCGCCGTGCGTGACGCAGGCCAGATTGGCAAGCACCATTCCAAAGCAGTGGTAGAACGGAACCGGGATGCACAGACGATCGGTATCCTTGAGCCACATACCCTCACCTGCAAAGAATCCGTTGTTGAGGATGTTGTGGTGCGTCAGCGAGGCGCCCTTCGGCATTCCTGTCGTCCCCGAGGTGTACTGGATGTTGATGACATCATCGATGTCGAGGGACGCCTGCCGCTCGTTTAGTTCCGCATCGGTCACATCGTTGCCGAGGTCCAGAAACTGTTCCCACGGCAATATGCCCGGGTGTTCCTGCGGTTGGAGGAGGATTGCGGCCTTCATCAGCGGCAGTTTCTTCGATTTCAGCTCGCCAGGCCACGAGTCCTTCGTCTCAGGACAGACGTCATAGAACATCGAGACGTAATCGGAGGACTTGAATCGCTCAATCAGGAACAGTGCGCTTGTTTCCGAATTACCGAGTGCGTACTCGAGCTCGTGCGTCCGGTACGCCGGATTGATGTTGACGAGCACCGCTCCCATAATCGCCGTGCCGAATTGCACCAGGACCCATTCCGGATGGTTGGTGGCCCAGATTGCAACACGATCACCGCGCTTGATGCCGAGCTTCATGAGGGACTTCGCAACGCGGCGGCAATCGTCTCTCATCTGAGCGTACGTCCAGCGCCGTCCCGACGGCACGTCAACGAGTGCATCGTTGCCGGGAAACTGAGAGACGATACGGTCAAGATAGTCCGGGATAGTCAATCCTATGAGTGGTGTTGCTGAGCTTCCGTGGGAGTAACTCAATGAGGCCGTGTGCGACATGTTGTCCTTCCTCCTGCGTGAAGGCGCTTCCGGAGTGCTCCAACAGCAATCGACGGCTGGAGCGCATCGGAATCACCTCTTGACTCCTTACATGTATCTGTCGAGAACCTCGGGCAGCAGTACGGTGCCATCCGCCTGCTGATAGTTCTCAAGAACCGCAATGAACACCCGCGGAAGGGCCAGGCCGGAGCCGTTCAGTGTATGCGGGAATTGCGGCTTCGCACCGGGTTCCGGACGAAAACGGATGTTGGTGCGTCGCGACTGAAAGTCGGCGCAATTGCTACACGAACTAACCTCAAGCCATTCGTTGGAGCCGGGCGCCCATACCTCTATGTCAAATGTCTTGCACGCCGCGAATCCGAGGTCACCAGTGCATAACTGAATGATCCTGTACGGCAGATGCAGTCGCTTCAACACCTCTTCAGCATCCGCAACCAACCCGTCAAGTTCGCGGTCCGATTCCTCCGGCCTCACGTACTTGTACAGCTCCACCTTGTCGAACTGGTGCCCGCGCTTAATGCCTCGCGTGTCCTTGCCCGCCGCCATCTTCTCTCTTCGAAAGCAGGGCGTGTACGCCGTATAGCGAAGCGGAAGGCTGGCCCCGTCCAGGATCTCATCTCTGTGCAGATTAGTCAGCGGAACCTCCGCCGTGGGAACGAACCAGTAGTCCTCCTCCGCATCATGGTACAGATTGTCCGCGAACTTGGGCAGGTTGCCCGATCCGACCATACACTCGCGGTGCAGCATGAACGGCGGGTATACCTCGGTGTAGCCATGCTCTTTCGTGTGAAGATCCAGCATGAACGCGATGAGTGCCCTCTGCAGCCGCGCTCCCATGCCCTTGAGCACGTAGAACCGGCTCCCTGAGAGCTTGACTCCCCTCGCGAAATCGATGATATCCAGTCGCTCGCCAATCTCCCAGTGGGGCAATGGATCGAATCCGAGCTCTCGAGGTGTACCGCCTGTTCGAACGACGACGTTGTCGTTCGCATCGGCCCCCTCGGGGACGCTCTCATGCGGCAGGTTGGGCAACTCGAGAAGCAGCGCGTCGACCACGTCTTTCGCCTCTCTCGTCTGCCGCTGCAGCTCGGCGGTGCGCTCTCCCATGACCCTGAGCTCGTCCAGCAGTTCCTGCGGCTTCTCCTTCGTTCTTCCCAGCTGCTTACTCGCCTGGTTGTGTTGGGCACGAAGGTCCTCTGTCTCGCGTAGCACCTGCCGGTAACGCTCGTCCGCTTCTACTATCGGGCCAAGCGCATCGGAGACACCCCTGAGCTCCATCGCGCGTTCAACTGCAGGCCGGTCTTCACGAATGAGCCTGATATCAAGCATCCCGCTTCCCCCTTAGCTGAGGAAAAAGTATCACATCACGAATGGAGTCCTGCCCCGTCAGCAACATCACGAGCCTGTCGATTCCTATGCCGAGGCCTCCTGTGGGAGGCATTCCGTGCTCCATGGCCTCGATGAAGTCCTCGTCGGCGACCTGGACGTCCTCATCGCCGGATCGGTCACGAAGCTGTCGTTCCAGCCGCTCCCTCTGATCAATCGGGTCGTTCAGCTCGCTGAACGCGTTCGCGAATTCCAGGCCGCATATGAACGCCTCGAAGCGTTCCACCAGTCGATCGTTGCCCCTTTTCTTCTTCGGGAACGGCGACATCTCGACCGGGTAATCCAGAAGAAACGTCGGCTGCTCGAGCGTCGGTTCGACGAACGTCGAGATAAGTTCATCGATCAGTCTGCCCCTGCCGGGCGTGCCTTCGATGCGTACGCCCTCCTGCAGCATTCGTTCGTGCAGAGACTCCCTGTCGGGGTAGTCCTCGAAATCCACGCCACTTGCCTCTTTCACCGCGTCGCGCAGCGTGATCCGTCTCCAGGGAGGGGCCAACTCCACAGTGCGGCCTCGGAACTCGACCCGGGTGCTGCCGAGCACCGCTTGTGCAACCGTAGCGAACAGGCGCTCGGTAAGGCTCATCATATCCTCATAATCCGCGTACGCACAGTAACACTCCATGAGCGTGAATTCTGGGTTGTGCCTGATCGATATCCCCTCGTTCCTGAAGACACGACCAAGTTCGTACACGCGATCGATACCGCCGACGATCAGCTTCTTCAGGGAGAGCTCGAGGGCGATGCGGAGATACAGGTCTTCGTCAAGGGTATGATGATGTGTGGTGAACGGACGCGCCAGTGCTCCGCCGGCGGAGGCCTGCAGCACCGGTGTCTCCACCTCTACGTAGCCTTCGTCATCAAGGAACCGCCTCGTGGCGCTGATTATCCTGCTGCGCAACGTGAACGTCCTGCGCACATCCTCGTTCGAGATCAGATCAAGATATCGCTGGCGGTACCGCGTCTCAACGTCAACCAGCCCGTGCCACTTCTCCGGAAGCGGACGCAACGATTTCGAGAGCAGGGTCAGCGACGTCACCTCCACCGTCACCTCTCCCGTCCTGGTGAGAAACAGCTCTCCCTCAACGCCGACGAAGTCGCCGATGTCGACGCTCCTCAGGAAGTCATAGCGTTCCTCGCCGAGCAGATCCTTGCGCAGGCTGGCCTGCAGCTTTCCCGATGAGTCCCTCACATCGAGAAACGCCATCTTGCCCATCTTGCGCTTGGCCATGACGCGGCCGGCGATCGAGATAACCGCGGAGCGCTCTCCCTCACTTTCGCACAGCTCACGGGCGGCGCGCGTCGAAAGGGACGGACGGAAGACGTGGGGGAAGGGATCAATTCCTTTCTCCCTGAGTTCTTCGATCGTTCTGATGCGCTCTTCGGTCACCCGGTCCAGACGTGAACCCATGATCTCCTCTTTGCGACGCCGGGAGGCGCTGCGGCACGCCGGTATGCGATCGAGCGATACGTGCTACGTCGAGCCTTCAGTCTCTCCGTTCTCCGCATCAACGTTCTCTGCGAGCACGGCCCTGGCCTGCTCGTATAGCGACTGCGGCACAAGGATTCGCACCTCGCCAAGGCCATCCACGGTGAGTCCGTACACGATGCTGGCACTCTCGTAGCTGAGCGCGGACGGTATGCCGTGATCCTCCAGCCGTGCCCGAATGATCTGGGCAGCTCCATGTCTCGAGGTGCAGAGGACCACCAGCGCGTTCCTGTCAGCCATCGTGCTTTCAAGCTATTCTAACAGAAAGCCTAGCTGACGCACACGAAGAGAGGATTGACACGACGGCCTCGTTGTGATGCACTGTACGCATCGGTTTCGCAGACGCCACAAGGAGGTTCGACCAAATGACGTTCAAGGTCGCAGCAGTACAGGCTTCCCCCGTTCTTCCGATCAACAAGGATGCGACTGTGGATAAGGCGTGCTCGCTCATTCGTGAGGCGGGTAGCAACGGCGCACGACTGGTGGTCCTGCCCGAGACCTTCGTGCCTATGTATCCCAACTGGTCGATCGACCTGAGTAACCCGAACGAGTGGCCAAGAAACCTGCTTGCCCTCACCCGCAACTCGATCGAGGTTCCGGGGCCGGAGGTGACCAGGCTCTGTGATGCCGCCAGGGCGGCTCAGGCCTGCGTCTGCATCGGAGTCAACGAGTATCTGCCCCGCTACGAGGGGATGCTGTTCAACTCGCTGGTCTTCATCGATGCCGACGGCTCACTGCTCGGCGTGCACCGGAAGCTCACTCCGTCAAATCGCGAGCGCTGCTTCTGGGCACGTGGCGATGGATCGTCGCTGCGTGTATACGAGACGGCCGTCGGCCGTCTCGGTGGTCTGATCTGTTACGAACACCTGCAGCCCCTCAG
>PWUO01000299.1 GCA_003562555.1 Dehalococcoidia bacterium | reverse complement strand
TCGGCATCCGCGATCGTCCTGCACGCCTCACGCAATCGCGAGCGCAGCTGCGGGCCGACGCGGCGCGCCACGGCACCCAGGTACTCGCGGCGTGACGATTCATCGAACGTTCCGCAGGCAACGAGAACGAGAGCACCCGCGCGGTCAGGGTGTGCCGCCGCATACGCCAACGCCAGCATCGCGCCCCAGGAGTGGCCGACCAGTACAGGCGGTGTCGCTCCGCCACAGCGTGCAAGCGTCCGGTGCAGGTCATCGACATGACGGGCAACCGTCAACGGCTCCTCTTCCCTCATGCGCTGCAGGGGTTCGAGTACCGTGAAGGAATCGGACAGCTCGCGGCACACCGGCGCGAGGTACCCCGCGGCGCCGGGACCACCGTGGAGCATCACGATGTGGGGTCCAACATCACCGTACGACCGCACCTCGATGTCAGCCATGATCACCATCTACGGTATCACCATACGCGAACGAATTGCCCTCGTATTACCGACGGTCCACCCGTCGTCTGCGCGCATTCAGGTGCAGTCTCAACGAATGCGGACGTTCTTCCGTATCACCACATGCTATCACCGGGAGAGACGTGCGTCCTACGAGGCCTCGGGCGATGCAGTCTTGCCGGATTGAACACCACTTCGGTATAGTGCACGGGACAGACTATGTTCAGGCCTTTGACGGCCATCCCGGTCTGCGCCGGGGTGGCCGTTCGTCGTTTCCGGTATCTAGCACCCCCCGGCGCGTCATGGAGGCGAAGCGTTGGCGACTCGCATAGTGGTGATCGCATCCTACCTCGTACTGGTGCTGCTCCTCGGATACGTCGCACGGCGACGCCTCGGCAGCGGCGCGTCCGAATACTTCCTCGCAGGCCGCTCCCTCGGAGGTCTCGTCCTTGTCGCCACTATGGCTGCGACCAATTTCAGCGCGTTCACCATCTTCGGCACGTCCGGAGCCGGATACCGGGATGGCCTGGCGTTCTTCCCCATCATGGCCTTCGGCACCGGATTCATGGCGATCACCTTCTGGCTCATCGGCCGCAAGGCATGGCGGCTCGGGAAGGACTATGGCCTGGTAACGCCATCCGAGCTGGTGCAGCACCTCTACCACAGCAGGCTGGTGGCGGCCCTCATGGCGCTGGTGCTGCTCGTGTTCACCGTGCCCTATGTGGCGCTCCAGCCAATGGCTGCGGGACACGTGCTGAGAGAGCTGTTCGGCCTGCCCTTGTGGGTCGGCGCCACGCTGATAACCGGGGTGATCGTGGCCTATACGCTCAGGGGAGGCCTCAGGGCGGTGGCGTGGACCGATGTCTTCCAGGGGATACTGATGGTCACCGTCATGCTGCTTGCGCTCGCGATTGTGGTCGCACATCACGGTGGCTGGACCGCCTCCCTCGCTGCCGCTCACGCACACGAGCCGGCATTGTTCAGCCGACCGGGACCGCAGGGAGTGTACACACCCGCCATCTGGTTCTCCTTCCTGGCCCTGTGGTTCTTCTGTGACCCCATGTTCCCGCAACTCTTCCAGAGGTTCTATGCCGCACGTGACGGACGTACGCTCAATCACACGATGCTACTGTATCCCGTTATCTGCACCATTGCGTTCCTCCCGCCCGTACTGATCGGCGTGCTGGGGCATCTGTCTCATCCATCACTCAGCGCCAGAGAAGCCGACGGCATACTGACCCTGCTCATGATGCGCATCGGTGGGGACCTGGTGGGCACGCTGGTACTGGCCGCAGGGCTGGCCGCACTGATGTCGACTATGGACTCTCAGCTCCTGACGCTATCCTCCATATTCAGTCGGGACCTCTGGCCGAGAGTCAGTCGCGGACGGCTTCCTTCGGTGTTCGTATCAAGACTCTTCATCGTTGTACTGGCAGGTATGGGGCTCATCGTGGCGTTGACGACCGACGCGACGATACTCGACCTCGGGGTCACTGCGTTCACCGGACTGGCTGCGCTATTCCCTGCAGTGCTGTTCGGCCTCTACGTACGCACTCCCCGGCCTGCGGCGGCGGCAGCGTCCATCATCGCCGGCGAGGCGGTGGTCGTCGCGACCCACGCGGGCGTACTGCCGCTCTACGGCTTCCTCTCAGCGATACCCGTAATGCTGTGCTCGACGCTCGTGTATCTGGCCGTGCATCTGCTGACCGGTCCCGCGTCATTCACTCCCATTACGCGTCGCGGCGCGGGATTCATCCTGGGCTTCGCAGCCATTTTCGTGCTCGCCATGGACTTCTGGAGGTGGGGTGAATCCGGAACCCTGTGGCTGGGTCTGCCGCTGTGGTGCTGGTACTTCGTCGTGTTGTCGGCAGCGCAGACGCTGCTCACGTGGATCCTGATACGCAGGGAACCGGCTTCAGTGTAAGTTGCCCGCACGTCAGCGGCAGGTTTCCGGCGCTACGATTTCGCAATAGCACCTCTCTCGTGGGATAATACTTGTTCGGCTGTATTGCGTGGCACGTTGCCCGGCCGTGATGCAATGAGTTCGCGTCTGAGCGCAAACTGGGCCGGCCCGCGCAGCCGCAGCCGCAGCTTGCGTTACAAGGAGTAAAACCAAGTGATTTGCGACGAACTATTGGCCGTGGGCCTTCCGGATGACATCGCCGGAGTACTCGAACGAGCTCCCCGGGTGAGCATCGCCGGCAGTGTCGACGACCTGTTCAACTGGGCGACCGGGGACGATAAGCCCGACTTCTACGAGGTTGTGTACACGCTGCCGGACGGAAGGCGGGTCACTGAGGCTACCGTATCGCGCGTCCGCAACGGCATCTCGGCGAACTACACGGAGCCCTACATGAGGCGACGTGATCCCGACTGCATGGTTATCGGCGACGACGGGCCGACGGATAAGCCACGGTTCAGCGACCGTTACGGCTACGCCTTCAGTTCACTGCGTGAGGAGACGCTGGAGTGGCTCGCAGGACAGGAGTTGGCCGTCTTCTTCTTCAAGACCGGATTCCGCGATCTCGGGGCACATGCAATGGCAGTCGCACCGGCGAACGCAGGCTTCTTCGCGTTGGGTCTCGGTATGCTGCAGGGCGTGCTCCCGTTTGACGGGTACATGGCGGGCTTCAAGCCCACCGTCTTCGTCCTCGTGGCGCCACCCTTCCGCCACACGCATTTCGACGGCCGCCAGGTGGTAGTACACAACAGGCCGCCGGGCCGTCACGAGATCTTCTCCTACAACCTCTACCCCGGACCGAGCGCAAAGAAGGGCATCTACGGTACCCTCATCCGCAAGGGCGAGAAGGAAGGTTGGGTGGCCGCACACGCCTCCGGCGTCCAGGTGGTGACCCCGTACGACAACGTGATCACCATCATGCACGAAGGCGCGAGCGGCGGCGGCAAGAGCGAGATGCTGGAACAGCCCCCGCGACTCCCCGACGGCCGACTTCTCAAGGGAACTAACGTCATCACCGGAGAGGAACGCCTGCTGGAGATCCCCCGCACCTGCGAACTGCACCCGGTGTGCGATGATATGGCGTTATGTCATCCCGCTATCCAGAGGGGCGACGGACGCCTGCGGATCGTGGACGCCGAACAGGCGTGGTTTGTGAGAGTGGACCACATTCATGCGTACGGAACCGACCGTGATATGGAACGGCTGACCGTGAAACCCGCCGAGCCTCTGCTGTTCCTGAATATCGATGCAGTGCCGGGCAGTACCGCGTTGATATGGGAGCACATCGAGGACTCACCCGGGGTAAGGTGTCCGAATCCGCGTGTCGTCATTCCGCGGCGGATCTATCCGGACATCGTCAACCGGCCGGTGAGCGTCGACATCCGCAGCATGGGCTTGCGCACGCCCCCGTGCACCCGAGAGCGGCCGAGCTACGGCATCGTCGGTCTCTTCCACGTACTTCCGCCCGCACTGGCCTGGCTCTGGCGACTCGCCGTACCCCGGGGTGAGACCAACCCCAGCGTGGTGGACACGAACGGCATGAGCAGCGAGGGCGTCGGCAGCTACTGGCCGTTCGCCACGGGCACTATGGTCGACCAGGCCAACCTGCTGTTTGAACAGTTCGAGGAGACCACCCGCATCCGCTACATCCTCGTGCCCAACCAGTACGTTGGTGCATGGAAGACCGGATTCATGCCGCAGTGGCTTACCCGCGACTACCTTGCGCGGCGCGGGAACGCGCGCTTCCGTCCCGGACAACTCGTGAAGGCGCGCTGCTCCCTTCTGGGGTTCGCCCTTGACTCGATGCGCATAGAGGGCGTCCACATGACCAAAGCCTTCCTGCAGGTGGATACTCAGCCCGAGGTGGGAGAGGAAGGGTACGACGCCGGTGCGTCCATACTGCGCCAGTTCTTCACCACGCATGTCCGCCAGTTCCTGTCGCCCGCCCTGGCCCCCAAGGCGCGGCAGATCATCGAATGCTGCCTGGACGATGGGTCCGTCGAGGACTACACGGAGCTCCTGCCGGGAATGGACAAGATGGTGGAGCCCACCGACGTGATCGACTAGCGGCAGCGGCTGACGGCCAAACTCCTTCCCGCTGGACGGCATAACTGACGCCGTCCGATATGTCGCTGCGGTGAGGATCCCCGTACAGACGAAGCCTGCGGCTTGTTCCGGGGCGATGATGGTGCACGCGGTTGAGGAGATGAACTGGCTCCGCAGGTAGGACTCGAACCTACAACCAGACGGTTAACAGCCGCCTGCTCTACCGTTGAGCTACTGCGGAGCGAAAACGCGGTGCATAGTTTACCATGTCTGCCCGCGCACGCGCACTACCTGACCGCGGTGACCGGGAATTGATGGCTGCCGGACCAGGATTCGAACCTGGGCTAGAGGATCCAAAGTCCCCTGTGCTACCGCTACACAATCCGGCAACGTATCCTCTGCCGAAGGTCGGACTCGAACCGACACGGAGGTTACCCTCCAACAGTTTTTGAGACTGCCGCGTCTACCATTCCGCCACTCCGGCACGCTGACGTCGCCATCTCACCCTCTTGAAGCCGGCAGGCTCAACAGCGGTGCAAGAGGGTAGCCGCGAGATTGTAGCATCGCCCACGATGCGGGGCAAAGCGGACAGCTATTTCTGCAGTTGCTCCGGCAGCTTCACGAAGTCGCCCAGAGGGATGGTGGTCCACGTCTCCGTCTTGATACCACCCTCGAGGGACGCCAGCGACAGGGGCAGTTTGGCAGCGGTCTTCTGATCGGGTGCCTCGTACACAATCATCATGTCGTACGGACCGAGCAACCCGTAGGCGCCAACAATGCGTACGCCGAGGGCGGCGATGTTCTGGCCCGCCTGATCCCAGGCCTTGCCGAAATCGGTGATGCCTTCGGGTCCCTCAGAAGTAAACTTGAGCAGCGTCACATATGTCGTCATAACCACCCCCGGTTCAACCGCACGCCATGGAAAACCGCCCACAGCGCACCCGTCGATTCAGAAAACACAGGTTCCTGTGGGATGAATCAATCACAGCCGACTGCCGTTGTCAACCTCATGAACGCGATTATCGCGCAAACGCCCGCCGGAGGCAGAGTCGAACCGGTGACACGCGGCGCACGGACAGCCCCGGAATGAACGAGGCTGTGACTCAGTGAGGCCGTCAACAGGACGGCGCACACATCCCCAAAGGCATGTCGCTACTTGACGCGACGTGACGTTTACACGCACTATTGGCGGG
>PWUO01000050.1 GCA_003562555.1 Dehalococcoidia bacterium | reverse complement strand
TGTACGGATTGTGCGGCAACTGTCTCTCTTGCGGGGCAAAAGGTCGAGTTGTCGGACGTTGCACACTTGAGAAGATAAGTTGAGGAGGTGAATCGTTGGCCGAGTTATTGATGAGAGATAGATGGGGAAAGCGAAGCCACTTCATCTTCGCCGCGTTGGGCTCGGCAATAGGCTTGGGCAACCTGTGGCGCTTTCCGTACCTGAGTTACGCTAACGGCGGTGGTGCGTTTCTTGTCGCATGGCTTGTGGGGCTGTTTGCCATCGGTATTCCATGGCTCATCGTGGAGTATGGCATGGGCAAGCACTTCAACTCGAGCGCGCCAGGCGTCTTCGCAGGAATTGGAAAGAAATGGGAGTGGCTCGGCTGGTGGGCCGCCTGGGTGGCATTCCTGATTGTGAGCTACTACACCGTGGTGATGTCCTGGGTATTGAGGTACGTCGTGTCGGCCGCGACAGTAGAGTGGGGTATGGGCCAGGCTGGTGCGGCAGGGGCCGCGGACTTCTTCTTTGGCACCGTGCTCAGACTCTCGGGAGGGCCTGGAGAAATTGGCACCCCCGTGCCTCACCTGCTCGTGGGCCTCGCCGTGGTCTGGATACTGATCTTCCTTGTCGTGTTCAAGGGGACAAAGGTCATCGGCCCGGTGTCACAGGTTGTGATGATCGTCGCGTGGATATTCCTCGGTATTCTTGTTGTGAGAGGCGTCACGCTGGTTGGTGCGGCTCAGGGTTTGAACTACTACCTCGAGACTGACTGGAGCCAGCTCGCGAGCGTAGGCGTATGGTTCGCAGCCTTCAGCCAGATCGCGTTCACGTTGTCCGTCGGCATGGCGGGAATGTACGCGTACGGCAGCTTCATCAAGTCGAAGGGCGATGTGACCAACAGTGCGTTCATCACCGGATTCGGTGACTCAGCCACGAGCTTCTTCGCGGGATTCGCGGTATTCAGCACCGTCGGATTCCTCATGCAGACACTCTCCATTCCGGTCGGAGAAGTGGCGGTGCGAAGTGTCGGACTCGCGTTCATTACGTGGCCGGTAGCTGTCTCGATGCTGCCGGGCGCCAATGCGTTCTTCGGAGTGATATTCTTCCTGTGTCTGTTTATCCTCGGACTGTCATCAGCTTACTTCCTGGCCTACGCCGGGGTAATCTCGCCGCTGATGGACAAGTTTGGGTGGAGCCGCGTAAATACGACACTCGGCGTGTGTCTTGTCGGATTCGCTCTCGGCATTCTCTTCACGACTAATGGGGGGTTGTACTGGGGGCCCGACATCCTGGACCGGGCGGTGTCGTTCTACGGACTACTTCTCACCGGGGCGCTCTCCTGTATCGTAGTCGGCTGGGTCTTTGGAGCGGATAAGCTCCGGGCATATGTCAATGAGACCTCTGACTTCAAGATTGGCCCGTGGTTTGACGTCATGGTGAAGGTCATCGTTCCGGCGGCGCTGCTGTTTGTCGCGATCTACGGCGGCTTCATGAGTGACATTCCCGAATCCTACGAGGGCTACCCGCGCTGGGCAAGCAACGCGATCTGGGGCGTTCTGGGAGTGACGCTCATCCTGAGCTTCATCCTTGGCTCCATGAAGACGCGGACGCGGGGCGGGGCGGAGTAGCAGGAGGTGATGGACAGATGACGACTGAAGCAATTATCACAGCGGTGGTCTTCTGGGCCGTGTTTCTTGGAGGGTTGGCCTTGTGCTTCGCCAAGTGGCGTGGCCATGGTGGCAGTTGGGACGACTAATCTACAAGACACACAGTCGGGCTCTCACGAGGGGTGGACAGATCTGTCCACCCCTCTCTGTTATGCGGGTGCAATAAGGCACGAGCGATCGCTTCGACAATACTTCGTGAACAGCGCTGTGGCAAGTGGTAGAATGGCACAAGCATGACTTCCCCACTACTCCGCCTCGTCGACGCCAACACAAACCGGGCCTCTGAGGGACTCAGGGTTCTTGAGGACATCGCACGCTTCGCCACAGGCGATGACATCCTGGCACGCGACCTGCGATCGGTGCGTCATGACCTGGCGCGCATTACTGCGACTATGGGAATCGACCTGCTGTCGGCGCGCGACTCTGTGGAGGATGTCGGCAGGGAGTCAGGTATCCGCGTTGAGGGAGATCACACGTTGCTCTCGACGATTCGCGCGAACGCCAAACGTGCGGAAGAATCGTTGCGGGTTCTGGAGGAGCTTGGACGGATTGCTGGTGACGACCTTCGGATCGACTCGTTGGCTGTGGAGACGCTCAGGTACAAGGTTTACGATCTGGAGAAGCGACTCTCGGGCAGCGTATCTCGGGCGCTTCGGGTGGCCATGGTGAGGGGACTGTACGTCGTCATCGACCGCCAGGCGGTGGTCGGCCGTTCCCTCGTTGAAGTCACGTCTGAAGCAATCGCAGGAGGGGCACGGGTCATACAGCTTCGCGACAAGGTAAGCCATCGCGCAGATGTCTATCGAGACGCGGTGGAGATGAACGAGCTCTGCCGTCGCAACGGCGTCATGTTCGTTGTCAACGACTGCGCTGATGTCGCCATCGCTGTTGGTGCCGCAGGATTGCATGTGGGACAGCATGACCTGCCACTCTCCGTGCTCCGCAAGATGCTGCCGGTCGACACCATTGTTGGCGTTTCGTGCGAGAACGCTTCCGATGTCAGCCGGGCTGTCGAAGAGGGTGCCGACTACATCGGTGTCGGCGCGGTATTCCCGACCACTCAGAAGGCCGATCACGCGCTTGTCGGCATCGACATGCTGAAAATGGCGTGCGGCAAGGCTGGTGACATACCGGTGGTGGCCATCGGAGGCATCGGTCTCGACAATGTGACGTCTGTGGTTGCGGCGGGAGCCGACGCGGTCGCTGTCATCGGTGCGGTGGTGATGCAGCCCGACGTGACAGCTGCCGCAAAGGCGCTGGTTCAGGCAATACAACAGGCGGAGGAGGAGAGAGCCAGGTGAATACCAAGGAACAACTCGACGCGATTTCGACAGCGGCGCATGAGCACTTTTCTGTACAGAATCGTGCTCGTGAGAGGGCACTGCCGCTGTGCAGACAGATGATCCAGAACAGCGGGAACGCCATTCGATCGGCCCATCGGCAGGACCCCGATGCGGCACGACAATTGCTGGATGCGAACCGGTCGCTTAACGAGCAACTTCTGGAGGCCGTCTCCGGCAGCGATGAGATGCGACAGGCAGGGTTCATTCACGACGCTCAGAAGGAATACGCCGAAGCATGCATCACCTTCGCCCTGATTCAGGGCATCGCGCTTCCTGAATCGGGTGATGTGGGAGTCTCGATGCCGGCCTATCTCAACGGCTTGGGAGAGACGGTGGGAGAGCTTCGCCGATTCATCCTTGACAGTCTCCGTCGTGGCGATACCTCACGGTGTGAGATGCTTCTGGATACGATGGACGATATCTACGGAGTGCTCATGGGCATGGATTATCCGGATACGGTGACCCACGGACTCAGGAGAAATTCCGATGCTGCGCGAGGCCTCATAGAGCGCACGCGTGGCGATCTCACGACCGCCCTGCGGCAGGACGCACTCGAAGAGCGGCTTGCTGAGTTTGAGCGGCGCCTCTGTTGACAAATCGAAGTGCGCTGCCTAAAGTGTACGAACGAAATGTCTCGAACACGATGTGTGGGATAAGGCGCTCAGGTCGATGATGCGCCTTTTCTCATGTGTATAAGGAGGACAGTTATATGAATCTGATGTGGCTGGGCGTGATTGCCGGCATTCTTGGTTTCGTTGTCGTCGGGTACTTCACGAAGTACGTGCTCTCACAGGACGAAGGCTCCAAGGAGGTGCAGGAGGTTTCTGCCGCGATACGTGAAGGCGCGATGGCCTTTCTGCGGCGCGAATATCAGACTCTTGCCATCGTGATTATCATAATCACGGTCATCCTGCTGGTGGTGCCGCAACTCGGCTGGAAGGTATCCGCTGCGTTCGTCTTCGGTGCGCTCTGCTCGATGGGTGCAGGGTTCGCGGGCATGAGTATCGCAACGAGGGCCAATGGCAGGACATGTGCCGCAGCGGCCAAGAGCCTGGATCAGGGACTTCGCGTTTCCTTCCGCGCTGGTGCGGTGATGGGACTCACCGTCGTCAGCATCGGCATCATCGGCGTCGTCATTCTCTATTTCCTCTGGCACAATGATCCCAGGTTCCTCGCGGTTATTCCCGCGTACGGAACCGGAGCGTCTCTCGTGGCGCTCTTCGGCAGGGTCGGCGGTGGAATCTTCACCAAGGGTGCCGATGCCGGATCTGACCTCGTCGGCAAGGTTGAGGCAGGTATTCCTGAGGACGACCCGCGTAACGCCGCAGTCGTCGCTGACAACGTGGGCGACAACGTGGGCGACGTCGCTGGAATGGGAGCTGACCTGTTCGAAACGTACGTGCAGTCCATCATCGCGACCATGACCTTGTCGGTTGTGGTCGTGGGCCTCGGTATCGCCACCAACCAGGAGACCGCGTGGCTCATCCCGATGCTCATAGCTGCCGGAGGCATCCTTGCTTCCGTGATCGGCTGTTTTGTTGTCAGGGTCGGTGAGACCGTCGAGATGGGAAAGCTGCTCGCCGCTCTCAGGCGTGGTACGCTCACTGCTTCGATTCTCACCGCGGTGTTTGCGTTCCTCGTGATCTACTTCCTGGATGCCAGCACCAACCTCTTCTGGGCGATGCTCGCCGGTCTCGTAGCTGGCGTGCTGATTGGAGAAAGCACGACCTACTTCACGTCGTACGAATTCAAGCCAACCAGGGGCATTTCTGAGGCTTCCGCCTCGGGCGCGGGTGCGACAATTATTCAGGGCTTCTCAGTGGGCATGATGAGCACATGGCCTGCCGTGCTGCTCATCGTTGCCGCCATACTTACGGCATTCTACTTCGGAAGCTTCTATGGAGTTGCCCTTGCCGCGGTTGGCATGCTGTCGACGCTGGGCGTGACCCTCGCAACTGATGCGTACGGCCCGGTTGCGGACAATGCCGGAGGCATCACCACCATGACGGGACAGCCTCCCGAGGTGCGCGAACGCACTGATGCTCTGGATTCACTGGGCAATACGACTGCGGCCACGGGGAAGGGTTTCGCCATCGGTGCAGCCGCGCTCAACTCTCTGGGACTCATCCTGTCGTACGCGATCGCCGTTGGCATCGTGTCGATATCGGGTGGGGCCATCCAGACAACCGATCCTGGCGCGCTCAGCCTGCTGAGTTCCCCGGTTCTTGTTGGTGTATTGCTTGGCGGCATGATGCCTCCAGTCTTCTGTGCCATGACGATGCAGTCTGTGGCGGTAACTACCGAGGCGATTATTGCCGAGGTGAGGCGACAGTGGCGCGAGATCCCTGGACTTATGGAGGGCACCGCCAAGCCTAAGTACGGCCTCGTGGTCGACATCTGTACCAGGGCTGCACTGCGGGCAATGCTCGCCCCCTCAATCATGGCCATCCTGGCTCCTGTCATCGTAGGTGTGGTCCTTGGCAAGTACGCGCTGGCGGGGTTCCTCGTTGGAGCTCTTGTGACTGGCTTCATCATGGCGGTGACGCTGAACAATGCCGGTGGCGCATGGGATAACGCCAAAAAGTGGATCGAGTCCGGCATGTTCGGAGGCAAGGGCTCTGATGCCCACAAGGCCGCCGTGGTCG
>PWUO01000295.1 GCA_003562555.1 Dehalococcoidia bacterium | reverse complement strand
GACGCCGTCGACATCGAAATCGCCGAACACGCCAATCGTCTCACCCCTAAGGAGAGCCTGGTTGATTCGCTGCACTGCCTTATCCGCATCGGAGAGCTCGAACAGATCGTGTTCTCGGGCCATATCGGGATCGACGAAGGCGGGGACATCAGCAAGATCTATACCACGATTGTGGAGCAAGTGTGCTACGAGCGGCGGGTAGTCAAGCGCGTCGATGTAGTCACGAGGAGCCAGAGCCTTGACGTGCCAGCGTGCCGTTGGAGGTGTCTGTCGTGGGGAGTCTGAGTTCGACGTGTTCAAACGCCGCTACTATACCATACCGGTTCCGGTGCCGTGTAACCTTGTCGCTACGTGATCACCACAACTCTGCTTGTGTCGCGGTTCGGCGTGTGGCTATAATCGCTCGAAGTGTACGAAGGTACCGGCATCAGTGTCGCACTCCACTCTCTCGGCTGTAAGCTGAATCAGGCTGAACAGCAGGAGATGGCCATCGCGTTCGAGCAAGAAGGCTTCATCGTGGTCAGCCCCCGCGAGGATGCTGATGTCTGTCTCATCAACACCTGTACCGTTACGGCCGAGGCCGACCGCAAGGTGCGACAGTGGCTCCGTTCTGTGCGCCGCAGATGTCCCGGCAGCCTCGTGGTTGCAGCCGGTTGTGGTGCCGATCGGACGTGCGATGGCCTCGTGCCGCTTGTCGACCTGCTTGTCGGAAACCGGGGGAAGAAGGATATCGTCGCGCGTGTCGCTGCTGCACTGCAGGAGCGTACATCCTCCCGCACAGTCGATGTGGTCGCGGTGCCGCAGTACAGGCCATACGGCGGGCGGACTCGCAGCCTCGTGAAAGTGCAGGAGGGCTGTGCGACGCCGTGTGCCTACTGCATAATCCCTCTGGTCCGTGGCAGAGAGGTCTCGCTGCCTACCGAACAGATCATTGGTAACGTAAGGGGGCGTATATCGAACGGCTCCAGGGAGATTGTCCTCACAGGCACCAAGATTGGAGTCTATCAGCACGGCGACGTCACGTTGGCAGGGTTAGCAAGGATGTTGCTCGGCCTTCCCGGGCTCGAACGACTTCGTCTCTCGTCGTTGCAGCCGCAGGAGTTGTCTGTCGAATTACTCTCCCTCTGGGAGGATGATCGTATGTGCCGCCACTTCCACCTCTCGCTGCAGAGCGGTAGCGACGATGTGCTCCAGAGGATGGGACGCGGCTACACGGTGGCGGAGTATATCGATGCAGTGACGCGTATCCGTGAGGTGGCACCTGGCGCGGCAGTCACGACCGACTTGATCGCCGGGTTTCCGGGAGAGACGGACGAGGAGTTTCGGTCCACCGTCCATCTCTGCGAGGAGGTCGGATTCGCGCGGATTCACGTGTTTCCGTATTCGCGTCGTTCGGGAACCCGGGCTGCGGACATGCCCGACCAGGTTCCCTCGGCCGTGGTGAAGAAGCGGTGCACATTGCTGGAGGGCATCGCGGAGGCAAGTCGGGCTGCGTATGCCCGCTCCTGGATTGACCGGGAGGTCACGGTGTTGTGGGAGGAAGAGACCGTGGCTGGAAGTAGTGTGTATGCGGGAACGACGGATAACTACCTGAGGGCATTGTGCCGTAGCAGGACCGCTCTTCAGAACGTGCTCGAGCGCGTGACGATTATGCGTGCTGAGACGGAGGGCGTGTGGGTCAGGAGGAATGATGAGGGTCAGGGTTGATGTGAAGCCGAACTCGAAGGTGCCAGGCATTGAGCCCGTCGAGGATCACCTGGTCGTGCGCGTAAAGGAACCACCACGGGAGGGCAAGGCCAACGCGGCGGTGATACGTGCGGTGGCAGAGTACTTCAGGGTGGCACCCGGCGACGTGCGCCTGATCGCTGGTGTGTCTGGGCGACATAAGACGCTCGAAGTTCCGGACCGGTAGCTCACGGGGTCGGACCGTCCGCATGTGAGCGCGCATTCGTGTTCAGTGCGTTGATTAATCGGTACGCCTGCACCGCGAGGGCAGCGGCCAGCAGCCTTGGAATCACCGTCCACTGCAGGCCAATACCCAGCGCAAGAAACAGTGCGGGATCCTCGACCATCGAATGACACATTCCCAGCGACAGGTGCAGGCGCTTGAGTTCGTCCCGGCTGAACCGTCCGCTCCCGGCCTCTTCGACGATTACCGCGCTCCCGTAGATGATGCCGAAGAACACTCCGGTCACCCACATGGTGGCCACGTTGGGTGTCAAACCGAAGAATGCCATGAACGGGCGGAAGAGCGATGCAATGCGGTCCGTCAGGCCCAGTTCCTTCAGTGTCTCGAGCACGATCATGACGGAGACGATGATGATGAAGATGCGCAGTGACAGGCTCAGCGTGTCGAGAGCCCACTCCCAAAGGGCGACGGTCAGCGCGACCTGTTCACCAATACTCGCTGGCATGGCAACCGGGTTGGCTGTGCCGGGGAAGAACTGGGATATGATCAGCACCGCTCCGCATGCTGCGGCGAGTCGAACTACACTAATCATCAAGCCGTTGGTTCCGGCCTTGTGCTGAATCACGCCCTCCACCACCAGCATGTGTGCGATGGAGATGAAGACAGCCATAAGAATCATCTGGGCGTTGCTGAAAGGGATGACCACCATCATTGCCACAGCCGCGTAGAAACTGGAGAAGAGTGCCGATAGTATAGGGAGCGCCGCCTGTGGTGGCAGGTTGATGAGGGACATGACAGGGCTGAAGACAGGGTCGAGCGCGTACAGCCATCCACTCCAGTCGAGAAGCGCGACTACAAGTGAGACCGGTACGAGAATTCTGATGATCCATAGAAACCCGTGAAGACCGCGACGGGTTCCGCGGCGTACTGCCAGCATCAGCCCCTGCTTAAGCTCGGGTGTTGGGTTGGGTGCAGGGGCGGTGCCCGTTTCCGGGTGCCGCCTCATAGTCTGCTACCGTCAGCAGTTGTAATTGCGAATCCCAGTCTGTGTGCGTGCCGAATGGTATCCTGCAGCACCTCTCCTGTCGGGCCGCCGCGTGTATCCGGGCTGGTGGCGTTCAGTCCTGCGGCGGCAGAGGCCGCAGCCAGTGCCTGATCCCGACCTGCATGCAGGGAAATATGGGCGGCATAGGCACCGAGAAACACATCGCCGCATCCTACCGTACTCACCACGGTGAGACCCAGCGCATCCATTGGCAGGGGAGGAATTCCTGTGGTGACCCCGGTAGCGCACTCGATCAGTATGCTGCCGCGAGAGCCCCTCTTGAGCACGATGCAGCTTGGCGTCCCCCTGAGATCCAGATGCCTTAGTATCTCGCCCGGATCCTCCGTGTCGAAAAGCTGCACCGCCTCGGTCTCATTGATTACGAGTGAGTCCACGTGCGATGTGAGGGGAACCAGGGCGTCCCAGCCGAGTTGCGCAATGACTCCCGGATCCCAGAGAACGGGGACGTGTGCTGTCGAGGCGGCGCCGAGCACGGCACTGACGATCGACAGGGGAGGGTCGGTTATCACCACACATCGGCATCCTTCAAGAAGGGACGCGAGCCTGGATGGCCCGATATTACGTGTACTCAATGCAGCGTTCGCGCCAAGATCGCTCGCGATGATGTTCTGTCCTGACCGGTCCACCAGTATGTACGCATGACCTGATCCGTGCTTCCGAAGTCGTACGAGCCCGTCCGTGGCGACGCCTTCGGACTGAAGGATGGAGATCTGTGTCCTGCCGATGCGGTCACTGCCGACTGCGCCGAGGAGCGCGACCTGACCCGGGCCGAGAAGACGCGCAGCGGCTACGGCGGCATTCGCTCCTGTTCCGCCAGAGACCTCGCTAACGCGGTCACAGACGACCTCTTCTCCCGGAACAGGAAGGTGGTCTACGAAGCAGGTGGTATCCCAGTTGATGGAACCGCAGACAAGCACTGCTGCCATTTACGCCTCCAGCACCCTGGACAGGAAGAGCTCCTTGAAGCGTGGCCCGTCGATGCTCCTGGCGATCCTCGCTGTCCGGCGTTGATTCGACGATGGGGCTGAGGGCACCAGGAAGGTCCGGCCTCGTTCCTCATCGTCGCGTGTCACCACGTCCACTTCGCCTTCGGTGAACTCGAACAGCGACGGGTCAAGAATGGTGGCGAGCGCCAGGGGATCGTGCATGAAGCAGTAATCATGCTGCCGGAGTGCGTACTCCAGGAGGTCGGAGGCAAGTGCTGCGGTCCGCGAGTTGCTCTCCCGCAGCCGCGCCAAATCGGTCGCGTCAAGTGCGCTGGATGGATCGTTGGTGACATCCAGCCCCACGATCGTCATGGGCACACCTGAGCGGAAGACAAGGTGAGCCGCATCTGGGTCCTGCCATATGTTGAACTCGGCGTACGGAGTCTGATTGCCGGTGCCGAACCTGGTGAGTTGGAATGCGCCACCCATGATGACTACCTCCTTGAGTAGCGAGGGCATATCCTCGTGGCGCTGGAAAGCAAGTGCCACATTGGTCAGAGGTCCGGTGGCGATCAGGGTCCGTTCTCCCGGTGCCGCGGCTGCGAAATCGAACAGCAGGTCGCACGCGGCGCGCAGTTCGATCTGTGCGCGGCCCTCGGGCAGCATCAGCTGACCGAGTGCATCAGGTCCGTGATAGCCAAGCGCACCGTGGAACGGCCTTCTGATCGGAGTGGCTGCACCGGCTGCGACCGGTACATGTGCGGCACCGAGGTATTCCAGTACGCGGACTGCGTTACGCGTGGTCATTTCAAGGGGGCCGTTACCGGCAACTGTTGTGACGAGCGCCAGCCGGAGCTCGGTCGAACGAAGCGCGAGGATCAACGCGAGCGCATCGTCTATCCCGGGGTCAGTATCGAATGCTACACTCAGTGCCACTGCGCCCACTACACTACCACACGCAGGGATGGGGCGTCATGTCAGATTCAGGTTACTCTCAGCAACGTGTTACACGATCCCGTGTGCAACCGTCCGCTGGATTCGAGAGTGACAGGATCGCTGGGATTCTAACGACTCTGGAAGCAGAATACGGGTCGCGCGAGTTCGTTTCACGCGGGCGACCCGTTGACGTGCTTGTAGAAACGGTGCTGTCGCAGAACACCTCTGATGTGAACTCGCGCCAAGCGTTTGAGTCGCTGCTGCAGACCTTCGGCTCGCTTGAGGACGTCGCATGGGGGTCAGTCGACCGGATCGAGGCTGCGATCAGGTTCGCGGGCCTCTCCCGTATCAAGTCAGTGCGCATCCGGAACATGCTGCAGCGGCTGTTGCAGGAGAACGGGTCGCTTGACCTGTCCTTTCTCGCCAGCTTGGAGCTCGATGCAGCGCGACGCTACCTGACGTCACTTGATGGCGTGGGCTTGAAGACCGCGAGCTGCGTGCTGTTGTTCTCGTTGCAGATGCCGGCCATGCCGGTTGACACACATGTGCACCGGGTGGCGCGCCGGCTGGGGTTGATCGGGGTACGAGTAACTGCTGATGCGGCACATTCCGAGCTCGAGGCGATGGTGTTACCTAAGGACAGATACCCGTTTCACCTCCTGCTGATCGAACATGGGCGGCGTGTCTGCCACGCGCGTAATCCGCGCTGCGCTGTCTGCGTGCTTCGTGCGATCTGTCCGAGCGCGCGGTAACAGTACGCCTTGAGGGCTGGAAAGACCGTGCTGCGCATAGTCGGAGTCCTTTGAAT
>PWUO01000223.1 GCA_003562555.1 Dehalococcoidia bacterium | reverse complement strand
GCTGACGCGCCCGTTGCCACAAAGGTGGCCGTCATAGCTCTCGCCGCCGTCGCAGTCGTCGGCATGGTCGCACTTCTGATCGCCGAGATAGTGCCGCTGCGCGAGTCAGTTGTTCACACGCTCAGCGTGACCGAAAGAGGCATTGCCACGATAGAAAACGATAGTCTCTGCCTGCTGGCGGAGCGCACTGGAGAGACAATCAACGGGGTACGTGACGTCAGGTGTTACATCAGGGAGAGACAGGATGGCCTGAAGATACACTGCCAGGCGCATATCGCACTCGGTGCCAACCTACTAGAGATCAACCCCGAGATGAAGACGAAGATCCGCGACGCGATACAGCAGTTGACCGGTCTTGCCGTTGCCCGCGTGGACGTCAAGTTCAGATATCATCCCGACAAGCGAGGGCATGTCTCGGTACGGTGAGGGGGGTGGACCAGATATGATGATACATCCAAAGACGATCGGAGTGGTTGGCGGCCTCATCGCAGGAATAATCATAGCGTGGCTGGGGTTCGCTGCATTCCTCACGGTGGCATTATGCGTGCTGGCAGGCTGGTTCATCGCTAAGGTCTACCTCGGAGAGATAGACCTTATAGATGCCTACGAACGATTCCAGTCTGACCGGGGCCGCAGACGTCGCGAGTGAACCATCAGAGGGATGTGTGGAGCCGACAATCTATCATCGGGCGCGGGCACGGATCACCTGTGCGGATACACGGAGCCCGTGATAAGTACGGCCATGACGCACGGAATACCAGCAGGAGTGTGGCGTCTCGCGCGTTCGTGGCAGAGAAAGGAGAAGATCAGCCAGTGAGTAGAAGGATCATCAGGAACACAATGCTCGCAGTACTCGTCACTCTCGTACTGTCAGCTGCAGCATGCACATCCCAGGAGGAGGAGAGAACACCATTGAGATATGACGCACCACCCCCGATGACCATCGATACCGGCAAGTCGTATACCGCCACCATTCAGACCAACAAGGGGAACATGGTCTGCGAATTGTTTCCCGCTGACGCTCCAGTCACGGTAAATAGTTTCGTGTTTCTCTCCAGAGAGGGTTTCTACGACGGTGTCATATTTCACAGGGTCATCCCTGGCTTCATGGCGCAGGGAGGAGATCCGACGGGCACAGGCACTGGAGGACCCGGATATCAGTTTGAGGATGAATTCAGCGACCGTGCGCATGGCACCGGAGCGCTGTCCATGGCGAATGCAGGACCGAACACGAACGGTTCACAGTTTTTCATCACACACGCGCCACAGCCACATCTCGACGGTGCGCATTCAGTGTTCGGCCAACTGATCGATGGCATGGACGTGTTGCTGCAGATCGAACAGGGCGATGTGATTAACACGATCGTTATCGAGGAGGCATAGAGTGTCGCGACACAACGCATTCCTCGCGTCGAACCACACTGTGGTCTAGGGAGACGAATGTAGCCATGTCAATGCTATCTCTTGCCGGACAGGCTCAGACGGTGCTGGGGCTGGTGCACGGTACCGAACTCGGCGTCACACTTGCCCACGAACACATACTCTTTGACGGCAGCGCGCTCTACATGGCGCCGGCGGCGGCATCCGACAGAGGGAACGCGCTACGTCCCGTCGACTGGGACATACTAAGCTGGCTGCGCTATCACCCGTTTGAGAACTACGACAACCTCCGCCTCCTGGATGAAGAACTGATGACGCGAGAGGTCATGCAGTTCGCAGCGGCCGGGGGACGCACGGTGGTGGACCAGGGCAACAACGGCCTTGGACGGGACCCGCAGGCACTGGCCCGGATCTCGAGGATATCCGGGCTTAACATCATCATGGGCTCGGGTTACTACACCGTGAACTCTCTGAACCCGGTAGTGCTCTCGAAGTCCGTGGATGAGATCACAGATGAGATAGTGAGAGACATTTCGGAAGGTATCGGGACCACCGGCATAAAGGCGGGCCTCATCGGAGAGGTGGGCACATCATGGCCCATCCACGAGTTCGAGAAGAAGTCGCTGCTCGCCGCGGTGAAGGCGCAAGAAGCCACCGGAGCTCCAATCAACGTGCACCCCGGACGTCATCCACTCGGTCCGATTACGGCAGCCCGCATACTCGTCGAGGCAGGAGCGGACATGAGCCGGGTCGCCTTCAGCCATATAGACGGGAGGGTACGGACACACGAAGCCCGTGTCGAGCTAGCCCGCATGGGCTGTTATCTCGAGTATGACCTGTTCGGTTACGAAGGTCACTTCCCCTCGTTCCCTGGCTCCGAGCCGATCGATCTCCCCAATGACACAACGCGCATCGCGGAGATATGCGCGCTGATCGATGAGGGTTTCCTCGAGAGGATCATGATCTCGCACGACGTCGTCTGCAAGACGAAGCTGGTCGCCTACGGCGGCTGGGGCTACGCACACATCTCCAATTACGTAGTACCTATGATGCTTAAGCGCGGCGTGCGTGGCGAGGTAATCGACACGATCATGGTCGATAATCCCCGGCGATTCTTCTCCTTCGTGTAGTGCGCCACTCCGGGACGACTCGGGCGGGATCTCGTGGAGTTCCCGCCCTTTCTCATGCAACAGATCGGATGCGCAATTCGCCCCTGACATCAAGTTCCTTTGAACGTTTCTCTCCATAGAAGGCCGTACCTCATCGCACGACCGCCTGCCTGACCTTGTGTATACTGGGAGGCACCTGATGCTGCAGGACAGCGGCACATGGATCGGAAGACGCCAACGGGATTTAGCAAGCCCCACGGAAGCAGGGAGGAGCAGATTTCCGCCCTCTTCGACTCGTGCTATCCAAGGATTGCGCGCTACGCATATTCCCGCACCGGAGACCGCTCGGAGGCCGAGGATATCGCGTCGGAGGTGTTCGTACGCGCACTGCAATCGATTCACACGTATCAGGAGCGCGGTCTGCC
This sequence comes from Dehalococcoidia bacterium, assembly GCA_003562555.1. Classification (GTDB taxonomy): domain Bacteria; phylum Chloroflexota; class Dehalococcoidia; order GIF9; family AB-539-J10; genus SKVJ01. The sequence goes on along the minus strand of PWUO01000223.1, from coordinate 16,562 downwards.
GATGGAGGCATGGCTCTTCCGCATCGCACACAATCTCGTCGTCGACCGCCTTCGAAGGATCAGTAGATTTGAGCGTGCTGACGAGCACGAGGAATTCCTTCAGGATGCGAATGACACGGCACATATCGCGGAGGACCGCATTCTCCTCTCCAGCGTGAAGGACGCAATGTCCCTGCTCACTCAGGAGCAGAGAGAGGTGCTGTCGCTTCGATTCTTCGCCGGACTCAGTTCAAAGGAGACGAGTGTGGTGCTCAACAAGAGCGACGGTGCGGTAAGGGAAATGCAGCGCGCAGCGCTTCAGAAGCTGAGAAGCCTTCTGAAATAATCCGGGGTATGAGCATATGACAGAGTTCGACCTGGTACTGGATGAGTGCATTGACAGTATGCGCCGCGGGCACAGCGTGGAACAGTGTCTCGCGCTGCATCCAGAGCACGCCGCACAGCTTGAGCCCTTGCTGAGAGCTGCGGAGGCGACACGAACTGCGTACTCGTTCCAGCCGTCCGAAACCGCCATGCGTCGTGCACGTGCCCATCTCGAAAAGGCTCTGCTCGAGAGCAGCGACCGCAGGCGAGAGAGCACGCTCCGCTCGGTTTTCGGTGGATTGCTCCGGCCGCGACCAATGCCCGTGGCGGCCATTGCCTCACTGGCCGTAAGCGCACTGACCGCACTGCTGCTGGTATGGCCGACGCTCACCTCCCCGACAGGTCTCTCACCAGACACACCGCCGACAACGGAACCACCTGCGGGAAACGGTGAGCGACTACCTCCCGTCGACCCCGGTGACGGGCCGGGGGTTCCGGATCCGCCGGAGCCCTCCGATCAAGCCATGACCGTGGTGGCCGCGCACGAGGATGGCAACTTCATCTTCTACCTGAGCGACGAGCCCAATCACATCGGTGATTTTGAGACGCTTACCGTTACCATCAGCACGGTTATGCTTAAACCGCAGGAAGATGACCCGTGGATAACCTTCGACGTGACACAGCAGTCTGCGGATCTCGTGCAACTGCAAGGAGACAGGTCCCTCGAACTATGGAGGGGCAACGTTCCCGAAGGAACCTACACGAACGTGTTCCTTTATGTAGAACACGTTGAAGGAATCCTGGCAGCAACCGGAGAGGCCATAACCCTCGGGCTGCCCTCAAGTCGCCTCCATCTCAACCTGACCTTCGATGTCGTTTCTGGCGCGCTGACGGAATTCGTGTTCGACATCACGGTGCGCCGCGCAGGACCTCCCGGCACGACGAACTACCTTCTGCTGCCTCAGGTATCGGCAAGCGGGACTGAAAGGAACATCGAGAGAGTCGAGCTGCCCCACTACCTTACTCACGAGGCGCAGGGTCAACCTGCTAACACACAGGAGCCACAGGATCGACCGTCAGAGAACCGAAGGAGGACCGAGCCACCAGGAAGCCCGGTCACGGATCACGCAATCCCGGGAATAGGTTTGAGATCAGTGTCATTCCACGTTTCTCATGGCATCTACCCTCGTAACTCTTCTTCAAGGAGGAAGTAGATGAACAGAGCGTTGGCCACAATTCTGATCCCGGTAATGGTCGCTCTGCCACTCTTCGGGTGCAGTTCGACCTATCCGCCCGGCATTCCATCACAAGGCGACATTCAACAAGGCAGTGTGGTGGAGGGCGCACTGGAAGACGCCGTTGGCGCGAATTTCCGACTCCTTATCTCCGACGAGCCCAACGCGATCGGAGATTTTGCGGAACTCTGGGTGACCATATCCACTATAGGGTTTGTTCCGGCGGGGAATGACGGTGAGGATAGGACGTTAACCCTTGACCCCGTCATTTCCGTCAATCTCGTCGAGTTGCTGGATGAGAACGCAGTTGCACTCTGGGAAGGGTATCTTCCTGCAGGAGAGTATTCCAGGGTCTTCCTGCACGTAGACGAGGTCACGGGCCGACTCCTTGACACAAATGAAGCGTTGGTGAAGCTTCCATCGGGCATGCTACAGCTGGACATGAGATTCACGGTCGGAGAGCCGACGGAGGGAGAACTCACGAACTTCGTTTATGACATCGCGGTGATCCGTGCTGGCAACAGCGGGCAGTACATTCTGAAGCCACAGGCAAGTCAAAGTGGTGTGTCGCAGCAGTTCCGCCTGCTGAAGCACACGAGAGACCGAATTCAGCAGGGACCACACGCCTGGGCACACCGCCCGGAGTGGGCCGGAAGACCCGACTGGGCGGGAGACGACTCGGATAATCAGGGCAACGCCACGAATCAGTGGGCAGCACGTCCGGAGTGGGCTGGCGGCAGGCCAGCAGTTTGGGTGCCGGACGATGACCAGAGTGAACTGAAACTGGATTAACTATTGATAGAACACGCGCAGGCGACTTCACCATAGCCGCCGCGGCAGGACCGGCAGCGTCAACCACATCCTCACTTACCGATGTCAGCCTTCCCCGTCCCGCCGCATTCGCCGGAACCCCGTGCCTCGGACGTTCGGCCAAGTACCACGACCACAGTGTCACGGAGCACTTGGTTCGACTCGAAATCCGGTAGAACACTGGCAGACAGCGACCTGACGGTGTAGTATTAGATCAGTTTGCCTCCTTTGTTGCGCTGTCGCGTCACGAAGACCAGGGGTGAGTATCATGTTCGACGTGTCGACACATGCAGGCGACGAACTGCGTCGACACAGTGACGCACTTGCCGAAGCCATCGTGGCGCGACAGTATTCCCGCCAGCCCAAACTCTGGGAACCCTACGGCGACCGGGGCCGCGACATCGCGGTGCGCGATGCCCTATATCATCTCGACATGCTTGCCGACGCGACCAGCGTCAATGAGTCCGCACTGTTCGTCGACTACATCTCTTGGGCCAAGGTGTTGTTCCACCACCTTGGACTCCCCGATGAGGGACTCTCCGGCACGCTCAGGTGCACCTATGAACTGATCGAACAGAGTCTTGAGCCCGAGCACGCCTCCGTGCTGCTGCCCATCATCAAAGAGGCAATGGACTACCTCCCCCTTGCTCCAAAGTCTGTTGACCCGTTCGTAAGCGAAGATCACCCCCACGGTCAACTCGCCAGAAGATACCTTGACGAACTGCTTCGAGGGGATCGAACGGCGGCAGCGTTCGTCATAGGCGAGGCGTTGAGCGCGGGAGTGATCGTGGACGACATCTATCTCCACGTGTTCCAGCCCTGCCAGTGGGAAATCGGACGTCTCTGGCAGATGAATCAGGTCAGCGTGGCTGAAGAGCACTACTGCACCGCGGCTACCCAACTCATCATGTCACAGCTATACGGCCATATCTTCAGTACACAGAAGGGCCAGCACAGACTAGTCTCCGCGTGCGTAGGTGACGAGATGCACGAACTGGGAGCACGAATGGTAGCCGACATCTTCGAACTACACGGATGGGACACGCACTATCTGGGCGCGAACGTTCCCACCGAGGCGATGCTCTCCACACTGGACCGGTATTCTCCTGACGTCGTTGCCATCTCAACCACGCTGGTGTCTCACCTGAATCGTACTCGAGAGCTAGTCGCACGCATTCGTGAATCAAAGCATGGCCGGACGACCAGAATAATGCTCGGGGGACGACCGTTCATGACCGCTCCAGGGCTCTGCAGCAGAATGGGTGCGGATATCTGCGAAGTTGACGCGCTCACAGCGCTCAAGAAAGCGCATGGCATCCTCGGCATTGAGTAAGTATACTGTTGGCCGATGAGTACCCCTGCCTCCGGACACAGCAGTCCACACGACGTCTACGCCGAGCTGACCAAGCTCAACAACCAACTGCTCACCATGCAGCGTGAGCTTGAGAAGAAGAACCATGAACTGGAGAGGTTGGCCTATTACGATGCCCTGACGGGACTGCTCAACCGGCATGCCATTTTGGAGAAGCTGGGCGAGTGGCTGATCCACGTGCAGCGCTACAAGGAGAGGCTGACCATCGCCATGCTCGACATCGATCACTTCAAGGAAGTGAACGACATGCGGGGCCATCGTGCTGGCGACCGCGTTTTGTCCGACGTGTCGAGTGTGCTGCGACGCAGCATACGCCAGACGGACTTCGCAGGCCGCTATGGAGGGGAAGAGTTCCTGGTGATACTGCCATCCACCGATGCCACCGGTGCCGCCGTGATGGGGGAGCGCATCAGGGCTTCGATTGAAGGAACCCCGATGTCTGACCCTGCCTCCGGTACATTCCGGTTGACGGTCAGCATAGGGGTTGCGGAGCACTGTTCAACAGATGATGAAGACCTCATCGTCTCACGCGCCGACGCAGCCCTCTATCGAGCCAAGGCGATGGGACGCAACAGAGTGGAGATTGCGCCCTGCCCTGCGTGAGTGCTCCAGTCAACGAGTCGCTGTCACACGCACCGACGACCACGCGAAAGAACGTCCCACGCCAGGTCCTTCATGTCTTCCGGGTTTCAAGTATCAGTTCCGCGGCCTTGCGTGCCGCCTTGCCAACCACGCCCGCGCAGAGTTCATAGCCTCCTGCAGCCTCGAATTTCCGCGTCTCCTCGGGGTCAGCCATGTCGAAGAACCGCCCCAGATGAATCTCACGAATGTCATAACAGTCCGCATGGCCGAACTCCCGCTCAAACCAGCGATAGAACCCCTTCGCCGTCGCCATCACCGGTTTTCGAGCCTCCGGATTCGCCGTTCGGGCATCATACTGCACCAATCCCAGCCCGATGGCCATGACACCTCCGATCAGTGCGCCGCACTGATTCCGCGTGCCCGCAATTCCACCACTCAAAGGTATCGCCGTTTTCAAAGCAACCTCGAGACAATCATCTTGCGCCAGATCGAGGTTTCTGCCCACAGCGAGCAGTGCACACCTGGCACAGGCATGCAATTCACGCTGCAGCTGCGCACCTTCCATTTCGACGCGTTCAAGCAATGCTTCTCCTGCCGCATCAGTGGGCATCCGTCAATCCTCCTTTACCTGTCATCTCTGCCGATTATGTAACGACAGCAGCGACATGCAGTCAGATAACCTCATAGACCCAGACCTGGTGCTCCACTTCGGGTTCACCCTTCGGCAATATCTTCACCTTTGGGGACACTTCCACGAGTTTCCAGGCCCCCGAATCCTCCAAAGAGGTCTGCTTCTGTATGAAACCGCCCTCCATGTAAATGTCCGGACGGAGACTGAACACGATGTAGCCACCTGCCCGTGTAATACGTACCAGTTCGTCAAGCGAACTTGCGGGCGCATGACCGAGGGTGAGCACGCCAACGCTTATCACCGCATCGAACTCGCCGTCGCGATATGCCAACGGTTCACCAAGTATCATTTGGTCAAGCTGACGATATACTCGCTTCTTTCGAGCTTCGTCAAGCATTCCTTCCGACATATCCATTCCGACGAGGTTCTCATACCCACGTTTCTGAAGCTCGACACCGACAAGCCCCGTCCCCGCACCAGCATCAAGGATTGCCGCGGTACTTGCTACGTGCCTGGCAAGGTAATCAACTGCCAATGAAGGACCCTGCCACCCAAAATCCCGTTCGAGGTCGCCATCATACTCCCTGGCCCATACATCGTAACGGCGTCGAAGCTCCTCGTTGTCCGGTGAGCTGTAGACCCACTGAACTCTGTTCTCTGCATCCGACATGCTGTCCTCCTTATGAGCAGGCGAAACGCCTGCGAGATGCATGCCGCCCGGCCATGGCAAATTCAAACGATCCACACGGTTGAGGACATGAGCGATGGAAAGGATGATCGACCGGCCAGATGCGGCCTGTGGCACCTTACCACAGCATCCCCAGGGGGTCAACACCATCAGAGGTAAGCAAGTGAATCGCACATATCTCGTCCGCACACATCTTATGCTAGAGTGATTGCCGTACTGCAGGCGAATGCGGTATGACGCGGAGGAAACGGAATGATTACAGGCATCCAGCATGTGAGTTACACCGTGAGCGATGTGGAAAAGGCCCGTGAGTTCTTCGTGAACAAGCTCGGGCTCGAGGCAACTGCGGTACGTGAGGTAAGCGGAGAACGAGTCGAGCGGATCGTCGGCTTTCCGGGTCTCAAGATGAGGATCTCGAACATCACACTCCCGGACAACGGCAACATAGAATTGGTTGAATACCTCTCGCCTAGAGGAAAGAAGATCGACCTATCCACCTGCAACACCGGAGTAGCACACCTCGCGTTCACCGTCGACGACATCGACAGGACATACCACCAACTGAAGGACAATGGCGTTCACTTCGTAAGTCCACCACAATGGGCCAGGGACGGCGCGCTTAAGGGATGGGGCATGAGCTATTTCAGGGGGCCGGACGGCATCACAATGGAACTGATGGAAGCGCCGAACGACGCGGTATTGCATCCCGCGACGGGCTTCCAGATCGTGGACTAGAAGCGTGCTCCTGTAGTCAAGAAATACTGTGACGCACTTGCCGGAGCTACCGGCAGCAACTCACCCGATTCTTCAGGCTGCACGAGGGCCGGTGATGGCACTTCGGTGCAAGGGTAGCCCATCACGATGCCGTTGACGATGACGGCGGTCAACGGTACCATCTGCACATGACGACACCTATTGAACGCATACGCAGACTACCTCTCTTTCCGAAGGACGCGAGCGTAAACGCCGCAGGGCATCTCACGATCGGCGGATGCGACGCGTACGACCTGGCGAAAGAGTATGGAACGCCCCTCTACGTATACGACGAGCGAATGCTGCGACATCAGTGTAAAGAGTTCGTCGAACGTTTCGGCGGACGCTACCCCGATACCCTGGTGTGCTACGCCGCCAAGGCGTTTCTCAATCAGGCCATGGCGAAGCTGATAATGGAGCAGGGTCTCGGATTGGACGTGGTATCGCTCGGCGAGTTCTCAATCGCCCAGTCAGTGGGCTTCCCACCAGAACGCATCTATTTCCACGGCAACAACAAACTGCCGGAGGAGCTTTCGGTGGCGCTGGACCACCACATAGGCCGCGTCGTCGTGGACAATCTTCATGAATTGCGACTGGTAGATCGCCTGGCCCGTGAGCGCAACATGCGTCAGGACATCCTGCTGAGACTTACTCCGAACGTCGACCCACACACGCACAAGTTCACCACGACCGGTGTGCTTGACAGCAAGTTCGGCTTCCCGATGAGCACCGGTCAGTCCGAGGAGGCACTGGAGGAATCCCTTGCGCTGCAGGGAGTGAACCTTATGGGGCTGCATTTCCACCTTGGCTCGCCGATTCCCGAGACCGAGCCCTTTGAGTCGGCACTCCAGGTCGTACTCGAATTCGCGCAGGAGATGAAGCGCAAGTACGATTTTGACATGGTGGAACTCAGCATTGGCGGGGGATTTCCTGTGTCTTATACCGTTGATGATGCCTACCCGCGTCCAGGCGTGTACGCCGACGCGATTATCAGCACACTTTCCAATCTCCTTCTTAAGAAGAGCCTGATGCCACCGCGACTTACTATAGAACCGGGTCGCGCGATATCCGCACAGGCAGGTGTTGCACTCTACACTGTAGGCGCGCTCAAGGAGGTGCCCGGAGTACGCAAGTTCGTGTGTGTGGATGGCGGCATGTCGGACAACATCCGCCCCCCCTTATACGATGCAAGGTACGAGGCGCTGGTGGCCAACCGCGCCGCCGAGCCGGACGTGCAGACAGTCACCATTGCAGGTAAGCTCTGCGAGTCCGGTGATATACTTGTGAGAGACATCCAGTTGCCACGGGTCGTCCCGGGAGATGTGATTGCAGTGCCGGTGTGCGGCGCGTACTGTGTACCGATGTCCAGCAACTACAACGCGACCACGCGACCTGCGATTGTATTCGTCGAACGTGGCAGGGCGCGCGTCGTACGCCAACGCGAGACGCTGGAGGACCTGTACCGACTGGATACTCCATAGACATGTGGCGCACAATCGGACAGAAGAGCACTATCGAATACCTCTCCCGAAGCGTCGCCGAAGGAAGCACCCATCACGCGTACCTCTTCCTTGGGCCGGCACACACAGGGAAGAGGACCCTTGCGATTGATCTGGCATGCGCACTCAATTGCGACTCCAATGAGGCTCCCTGCGGTACCTGCCGCCCATGCAACCGCATACTTGAGGGCAAGCATGCGGACATTCACGACATCACGCTCGACGACTCCGGCACACCGGAAGACACCGAAGTCGAAGAGGAAGGCAGAAGACGTCGCACCCGTATTCTGACGGAACAGATAGAAGACCTCCAGCACGCCTCCACCCTCCCTCCGTATGAGGGCCGCTTCAAGGTGATGATGGTCGAACATGCGGATCGAATGACCGACGCCGCAGCGAATCGAATCCTCAAAGTGCTGGAGGAGCCCCCACCGAGGGTCGTGTGGATGCTCCTGGCCGAGAATGTGGATCGCCTTCTCGAGACCGTGGTGTCCAGATGCCAACGGATTGACGTTCAGACCATGCCTGCGGCACAGCTTGAACGACACCTTTCCGAGGCATGTACCGCACCGCCGGAGCAGGCGAAACTGATCTCACGTATCTCGCTCGGACGTGTTGGCTGGGCACTGCAGGCTCTCAAGGATGACTCACTGCTGTCGGAGCGAATCTCACAGGTGGAGGGAGCCATTCAACTGCCATCGATGACGTACGCGGCGCGATTTGACTTCTCCCGAGAGCTGGACGCCCAGTACCGCAGAGATCCCGGAAGCGTGCGGGAGACCCTTGAACAATGGACCACATGGTGGCGCGACCTCATGCTGGTCAAGACCGGTTGCGCCGACAGCGTGATCAACATAGACTATGTCAACGACATGAACGAACAGGCTCAGCGCCTGAGTCTCGAGCAGATACGCGACTACATCTGGAAGCTCAACGAGGCGGCAAAGGATCTCGACCTCAACGTGATCCCCCGGCTGGTATTCGACTCACTGGTCTATACCATTCCACGTATCGCGAAGCATGCGGGCGGCACCGGTGGCCTGCCGGCTGTGCTCAGGGACAGAAGCGAGACCAAATGAACGAAAAAGATCAGAACGAAGAGGTGCGGCAGGAGGCCGAGGCCGAGGAGATAACGACGCCGAGCCCCAATAGGCAGGAGGACCCGGACGAGCACGTGACGAACAACTTCGAACACGGCGAGGGCTCCGCCCCGAGCCAGTCCCCAACCGAACCATTTGACGACGAGCAATCGCATGTGTCAGATCCAGAGTCGGTGGCGAAAGAATCGTCGCACACAATCTCAGAGGATCCATCGGAGACCAACACCGAGCTTACGTTCCAGCCGACGGCGCACACCATCGAACACGAGACCGCAGAGGATGCCACCGCGGAGGGCGAATCCAAAGACCGTGAGGTAACGGCAGACGAGGTCCCGACACGTGGCGATGCCGAGGCGCAGCCACCCGAGGAGGAGACACACCGCTGCCCACGCATGCTGCTGCAGGCCGGTACGGACGAGCAGTCCCTGCGAGCACTCGCCCTGTGTCGAGAGAAGGTCAAACAGTTGCACCTCCGGATGCGGCCATTGGCCGCACGATACGAGGGTGAGAAGCACGTCACCATCTACTTCCGTGCCGACGACAAGGTCGACTTCCGAAAACTGGTCCGGGAACTCAGCCGCCTGTTGCACGCACGCATTGAGTTGCGGCAGGTCGGCCCGAGGGAACAGGGAAAACTGTGCGGGCTGCTGGGCAAGTGCGGCTACAATCTATGCTGTCAGACGTTCCTCGGACAACTGGCGCAATCAACGATCAAGATGGCCAAGACCCAGGAACTCGCGCTCAACCCGATGAAGATATCCGGTGTCTGCGGTCGATTGCTCTGCTGCCTGAACTACGAGCAGGACATGTACATCGAAGCGAAGTCCCGCATGCCCAAGGTAAACCGGATGGTGGATACTGAGTTCGGTCCGGGCAGGGTCATTGCGGTGAACGTGCTCAAGGGAACCGTCACCGTGCAACTGGAGACGATGGTCAAAGAGCTACGTCCGGAGCAGATTCAGACGCCCGAGAGCCATGGATGACCTCGTGCTTCTGCGAGACGTACTTCTGCCACTCCACATGTGAACAGAAGTAGTGATACGGCACATGATACCCGTAGGCACGTGGTGCCCTTGGTTCGTTCAGCAGTTTCATGTTCGCCTGCTCAGGTGTCCGCCCGCCCTTCCGGCGGTTGCACAGTTTGCAGGCACTGACCACGTTCTCCCATGAATGTCCACCGCCCTGGCTACGTGGCACCACATGGTCAAGCGTCAATTCTCGGGTTTCACGCCCGCAGTACTGACACCTGTACCCGTCGCGCATGAACACCTCCGGCCTGGTAAGGCGGCGTTCGTGAAAGGGGCGCCGCACGCGCTGAGTCAGGCGAATCACCGAGGGTATGGCGAACGACGCGGATACGGTGTGCACCTCACCCCGGCTGTCTTCCACCAGTTCCGCCTTGCCACAATACACAAGCACAATCGCCCGTCGGGTCCGGCACACATCATGAGGCTCGAAGCCTTGATTGAGGACGAGTACAGGAGCATCTACCATCGGAGAGCCCTCGGGGTATTCTAGCAACCGTCCAGCAGGCCCGCAACAGTACGTCGTACTACAGGGGCAAGACCCCCGAATCTCAGTGAACCTTAGTGAGAAAATACGTCATCCCGCCACTTGCCACGATCGTTTGACCGGTGACATAGCTCGATGCGTCCGAAGCCAGGAATACCGCAAGGCGCCCCAACTCTTCAGGCTCACACCACCTGCCTACCGGAATGATCCTGTTCTGGGCGGCACGCAACTCCTCCCGTCCCTGATAGAGGGCCTCGGGTATGGGAGTACGGACATGCCCTGGCGCGATACAGTTCACCCGGACCCCGCGCTTGCCATACTCTGCGGCGAGCGTCTGGGTCATGCTCACCACTCCTGCTTTGGCAGCCCCATAGACCACCGACGTCTCGTAGGGTACAAGCGCCGCAAGGGACGCAATGTTGACGATGACACCCCTCCTGTCACTGCGAAGCAGCAACGTGATGAATGCCTTACAGCAGATGAACTGCGATGTCAGGTTGAGCCGAAGCAGCGATTCCCATTCGTCGATCTCCAGTTCTGTGATGGTCGTCTTCTTCGGCTTCGGACCCAGCCCTCCTACATTGTTGACAAGGATATCGACCCCTCCAAACTCATGGACGGCTGCGGCGACCATATTCTCCACGCTCTCAACACTGGTGACATCCGTTGCCACGACGAGGGCGCGCCGCCCGAGCGCACGTATCATCGCGGCGGTCTCATCAGCTGCATCCTGCTGCAATTCGGCGACAACGATATGGGCCCCCGCGTTCGCCATCTCAAGCGCCGTGCCACGCCCGATACCAGAGCCTGATCCAGTCACTATTGCAGTCCTACCATCAAGCGCGTAGGCACTCATGTCTTGCATCGCCAGTCCTCCCGGATAGATTGTCGGCCTGTCCCCAAAGCCCAGTGTCGGGTCGGACAACCGCGCATAGTATGTCATACCGCGAAGGCAGGCAGCATCTGCTGCGCAAGGCGATCTGGGATGACGCAGTCGATTCAAAGGCACGTCCCGGCGTGCAGCAGGCTCGAAGGACACGGGGAGGCCACAGCGCTAGACGTCGCGTCCGGCTAGGGACTGATCGAACAGCAACCGACGCAAGAGCACTCGTCCAGCCCCCACTCCGACATCAAGGTCCGTCCGAAGCCCGGCAGTCAGCCGCTTCGCCACGATGACGCACAGGATGAGCGCAACGCCAACGGTCATTCCAGAATGGCCGCCAGCGAGCCACGACAATACTGGAGCCACTACAAATCCGATCAGCATCATGAAGGGCAGCGCCACGGCAAGAAGGCTGTCGGGGTCTCGCTCCTCGGGTGGCGAGGCCAGCAGGAGAAGGCGAAACGCGATTCCAGTGACGAAGAACGGTAAACACAGGAGAACCAGATACACCTCATACACCAATGCAAGCACTGTAAGTGCACCAATGGCGGTACTGTTGCCCTTCGCTCCATGACCGCGCAATGGCGGCCACATCTGGCCAATGACAGTAGCGATCGCCGCCCCTGAAACCACCCATGGAGAAAACGAGAACCCGAACCCTATCAGAACCGGGAACATGCCCTTGGCAGTATCCACAAGAACCGATGCTGCTGCATGTGGCCAGCCTGCCTGCCGACGAAGCGCTGCATACAGGTCGGTTTCAGTCAACACGTCAATACCAACCGCAACCGAAAGCGCAACGGTAAACGGCAAGGCGCCAAGGGCATAGCCGAATATGATGAGAATCGTAGCACCCATTACGTCGCCTTCCACGAGAAACCGAACCGGTAGACCTGTTACCGCCCGGACTCGTGATCGTACACATCCACGTTGAAGTGCGGTGCGAGGATGTTGAACACAGTTCCAAATCGAGGATCGGCGAATCGGGAACTGATACGTATCTCCATCTCGTCAAGCGACAGACAAGTCGTGACCACCATCGGCAGACGGGCGTTGTAGCGGTGATTGATGAGCTGGAAGAGCTTGGATCGTGCCCAGGGAGTGCTCGACTGCTCACCAAAATCGTCCAGAATCAGCAGAGGACTCTGCTTGACCTCTTCGAAGAACCGGGCATAGGATACCCGGCTGTCCGGGCCGAATGCCGAGCGAAGGTAATCGAGCAGGTCAGCGACAACGACGAAGAGTACGGGTTGTCCGGCAGCGAGACGGGAATTGGCGATGGCGGACGCCAAATGCGTCTTCCCGCATCCGTGGACCCCCTGGAACATGAGCCAGCCCTCCGGTTGTCGGGCAAAGTCAAGCGCGAGGCTATAGGCCATTTCGAGATTCTGCTGCTGTTCATCCGAGAGCTCGGTGCGGCGATAGTCGAACGACTCGAACGTCTCCTGCTTCAAACCATCGGGCAATGCCGGCATCTGCAGGCCGCTGTCTCGTGTGCGTCCCAGCAACAGCACCGAGCAGAACTGACTATCGACGAACCGAGCGCTCAGACCAGGATCGAGCTCGTCCAAAGCCGCATCGGTCGTTATGACTGTGGGCAATCGAAGGTTATATCGATGATTGAGTATCTGCTCGAGCTTCTGGCGGGACCAGTCGCTCGCGCCTTCGGCACGTACATCGTCAAGCACGAGGAGTGGTGCGTTTCTAACCTGAGAGAAGAGGTCATCGTAGCTGACATCACTGCCGGGATTGAAGGCAGCACGCAGGTGATCAAGAAGATCCGCCGCACTTACATAGAAGGCCGGAGCCCCCCGGGTAATCCGGCTGTTTGCTATCGCGCACGCCAGGTGGGTCTTCCCGCTGCCCACGGGACCTACCAGCACCAGCCAGCCGCACGGATCATCAGCGTAGCGGCGCGCCGCCTCGTACGCGGCCTGATACCCGTCAGGAGCGCCCGTGCGACCAGAGGAGCGCAATGTATCAAATGAGTAATGTGTCAAGAGGCCGAGATTGCTGTATCTCTCGAGTAGACCCTGCTTCTGTCTTACAAGAGCCTGCTCGCGGCAGGTGCACGGAACGACACGTGAGTAATCGGGTTCGCCGGACGGCAGTAAAGGATGCACGAAGCCCGCACCACGGCACACTGTGCAGCGGCGCGATTCATCGCCACTCATGTTTTCGCCCCGGAGCACGCCCTCAGCGTCGTACGATTCGCCCGTATCTGCCCTTGACGTACTTATCCGGGTCATCCGGGAGAGCACCCGGTCTATGTGCTCCACTTCCTTTGCCCTCTGCAGTCCAGCGTTCCAGTATCCTGCTGATGTACTTCCAATTCTGCTTCCTCCCCCTCACCGCCTCGCGAAACGCTTCCTCGATCCACTCCGCGGGATATGTTCTCTGCGCATCACGCAGCTCCTCGGCAATCATAGGGGTGATGATACCAATGTTCTGTTCATACAGCTCGAACACGTTAGGCACGGCCCCTCTACTGTCTCCGAGTTCCGTACTCCCCGCCTTCAGCCGTTCGATAGCATCGAGATCGGCTTCGAGATTGGCAACATAAGCGGCCCTAACCTCATTATCATCTGACGAAACATCAATCTTCAGAAACACTCCTCGATTGACCGCCGCATCGATCGCACGACCGCACTCGATTTCGTCGATACCCAAGACCGATGCCGCCCTCATCACCAGGTCAGCGTACATCACAACGCCAGGATAGCTGCGAGATCTGCTGAGCAGGTGAAACACCAGCATCGTGACCTTCAGTTCCACCGGATCATCGACCTGCCGCATCAGTACTAAGAGATATGACTCCGGAACCTGTGCAAAGGACCCGGGCTGGGCGGCTGAATACGCGATGCGACCGATCATAGACTCACTGTCTCACCACTAGATCAAGGATGACGAAGCAGCTCCCTGCTCCAGATTGTCGAATCGGACCACCCGGTCCACGAACCGCATCTTCACCTGGCCAAGCGGGCCATTGCGGTGCTTTGCGACCATCACATCCGCGATGCCTTTCGGATACGGTTCTCCCATTATGTCATGTAACCGGTTCCATTCCTCTTCGCTGACGTACTTGTCCTCACGATAGATGAACAGAACGATGTCAGCGTCCTGCTCAATCGTGCCCGATTCACGAAGATCCGCGAGTTGGGGGACGTGAGAAGTGCGCCATTCCACTGCGCGGCTGAGCTGCGATACTGCAATAACGGGGACGTTCAACTCTCGGGCGAGCAACTTGAGCGATCTGGTGATCTGGCTGAGTTCCTGAACACGGGTATCCCTTCTTCCCTCCCCCTCGATCAGCTGAAGGTAGTCGATGATCACGAGGTCGAGACGTCGTTCGAAGTCCAGGCGCTTCGCCTTGCTCCTGACCGACATCGTCCCAACCTGCGGCGTGTCATCGATATAGATACTGGCATCAGACAGCACTCCAGCGCCCTCCATGATCTTGCGTTCCTCGTGTTCGAAGAACTTGCCGATCCGCACCTGCCAGAAATCCACGTCGGACTGCGCCGAGAGCATGCGTTGGACCACCGACTCCGCAGACATCTCGAGACTGAAGAGGGCGACACACGCCTTCTGGTCCACCGCCGCCCTACGGGCGATATCGAGGGCCAGTGTGGTCTTACCTATGCTGGGACGAGCGGCGAGGATGATCAGATCTGACCGCTGCAGGCCCCCCAGGAGGCTGTCCAGCCCGCCAAATCCTGTCTTGACGTGCGGCAAGCCTTCTGCTGCCACATCGACAGCGCGCCCGCTCTCCTCGAAATACCCATCAAGCACGTCGCGAATCGATACGAAATCCCGATTGCTCTCCCGCATCCGCACCTGAAACAGCGCTTCCTCGGCCTGGCTCATGCTCTGCTCGGTATCGGGACCGGCCTCATAGCCAATGGCAGCGATCCGTCTTCCGGCGGCGATGAGCTTGCGGTTGAGCGACATACGCTCGACAATGCGGCCGTAGTACTCGACGTGCAGCGATGTAGGCACACCACCGATAAGCCGATTGAGGTTGGAGGCACCTCCACTCTGCTCAAGCCGCCCGAGCCGCATCAGTTCATGAGCGACCGTAATCTGATTGATGGCCTCACTACGACGATACAGGTTGACACACGCACCGTAGATGGACGCGTTCACCTCGTCGAAGAAGTCCTCGACCTTGAGGAAGGTTATGACCTTCAGGATCGCATCGGGGTCGATGAGCAGAGAACCGAGTAGAGCCTCTTCCGCCTCGATGTCGTGGGGAGGGAGGTTCCCCTGTTCCACCATGACACACCACCTACGATTCGTCGGTTTCTGGTTCTATGGTAACGTTGATCGTGGCCTCGGCTTGCCCGGAGAACCGGACCAGCACTTCATGACTGCCCGTCTCGCGCAGCGGGCGTTCCATGACGACATGCTTCTTCTCGATAGTCGCATCGACCAGCTTACTCAATTCGTCAGCGATGTGACTGGCGGTTATGGAGCCAAACAGCTTATCCTCGGCGCCTACGCGAGCCTTGAAATGCAACTCCTTGCCCTGCACACTGCCGGCAAGGGTTTCCAGCTTCTTCGCCTCCTGCTCCTTGCGCTCCTTCTCCTGGCGAATGCGGGACTCCGCCTGCTTCATCGCGCCAGGACTGGCCTCAACCGCCAGCCCGCGGGGCAACAGATAATTGCGACCGAATCCGCGAGCAACTTCCTTCACATCTCCGGCCTCGCCGGAACCCGGGACATCTTTCAAGAAGAGAACCTTCATAGTGAGTTGATATACCTCCTTGCCGAGAGCGCAGCGGTCGCCCCATCACCTGCGGCGGTGATTACCTGCCGTGCTGAATCATGACGAACATCTCCAGCGGCGAACACGCCCGCGATCGCAGTCTCCATCAACTCATTGGTGATGATACACCCGAACTCGTCCTGCGGCACGGAATCGCCAAGGAACTCTGTCGAGGGCACGGAACCCACCGCCACAAACACCCCATCAACCGCAACGTCACTGATTATAGCATCCCTGGTGTTTCGGAGGCGGAGAGTAGTCACGACCGGATCGCCCTCAATGCCTTCCACCACGGAGTTCCATATGAAACTGATCTTAGGTGACTTGCGAGCATTCGACTGCAGTGCCGCCGTGGCGCGCAACTCGTCTCTGCGATGCACCACAGTCACTTCACTGGCAAAGGCGGTAAGCTCAAGCGCGTCGGTC
>PWUO01000248.1 GCA_003562555.1 Dehalococcoidia bacterium | reverse complement strand
CTCGGCCACGCGAGTGCCGCGTTCACACTGGACGTGTACGGACACCTTGGGAAGACAATGCAACAGGACGCCGCGCGCCGGTTTGGTCTGCTCTATGGAAACACCCTTCAATCAGGGGATGAGAAATGAGGTGTCACAACTTGGTCACAACTGCGGACCTGAAAACGCCATTTCTGGCGCGAATTGTTCGTAGGCCGTCAGGGATTCGAACCCTGGACACCCTGATTAAAAGTCAGGTGCTCTGCCAGCTGAGCTAACGGCCCGTGTGGGTGTGGGGCTATTCCTGGCCGCGGCTGTGGTCGAGCATTTCCGACACGTAGCACGCGAACGCCGGGTGCACGTCGCAGATGAATCCGTCCTCAACTTGCTCCACCGCAAACGCGACCCGGTTTGGCCGCTTCAGAGGGTCACCGAACTTGCTGTATCCCGCCTCGTTCCAGGGCATGTTGTGGCCGAGTATCTCCAGAAACCCCTTAACGTCCCTCGGCTGGTCAAGTACGACATCGAAGGGCAGCTGCTCCTTGAGCTCGTTCAACTGCTCCGTCTTCAGTTTCACCCTCATGTACGTGTCGCGATTATACGTCTGGGTCGTAGCACTGTCAATCAAGCCACGTACGTGCGTCAGGGATCGCAAGGCTGCGGCATAGGGCACGGGCGCAGAATGCTTTCGATGTGCTGGGAGGCAACCTTTCGGACAGGAATCTCGTTTTACTGGTGTTGTGCAGTATCGAAATGATGTCGACTTCGTGTCCTACACAAAGCTGGACCATAGTCGCGGCATGGCGCAACCTGTTAATCTATTCGTTGGGCGTACGTGTTTATGTGCGCTCCAGCACAGGATGGAGACTGACTGAATGAACGTGATTGCAGCTGTCGTATCGCCCACGCTGCTTGCGGTGTTCGCGAGCCTCTCTCTCGGAATTGGTGCGCTGCTTTTCGTGGTGTCACGTCGTGGTGGCACGGGCATCGATCTGCGCGTTCCGCTAAGCTGGTCCGAGCCGGCTGAACTGCGTGTCATCCTGTACCTCATCCTTGGCGCCGTATCGAGTGCTCTGGCACTGGTGCTGCGCTTGGTGCTCGTGCTTCCCGCTGAGGGCTCGTTTCTTGCGTGGCTCCTGCTCGGGCTGGCGATACTGGGACTGCTCCTGACCCTGGCGTTCTTCTATGCAGCAATGGGCTCTCTTCTGCAGGCGGCCTTTGGAACGCGTGGCCGTCCACCGTTCTGGTTCTGGCGATTTCTCTCTCCCATCGACGGCGCAATCATGAACCTGGGCGATGTACTATCGGCAGCGCTGTTTCATCCGGCCCCGAGCAGGGAGAGACCCGTGCGTTCACGGCGTCGAGAGTTTGATGACGAGTACGCCGAACTCGATTACGATGAAGTGGTACCGCGCAAGCCCCGACCACGGCCACGGGCCACCGCCGGACCCTCAGGACCTGTCCGCAGGCGTCACCCAGTCGAACAGTACGAGGAGCCTGAAGAATACCGCTATGATGAGGAGACGCCGGTGCGACGACCGGCACGACCCGCCAGCACCTCGCGCCGCCCTGCGCCGCCCGTGATGGAGGCGGACGATGAAGAGCTCGACTACGATGTGGACGACGGATCATCGAGACGGCGAACCCGGGCAACCCCGGGCCGTGAGCCGCGGGATGTGGTGAAGGATCGGATTGAACTCGCGCTGGAGGAGTATGAAGCGGCGCTCACCCTTTCGCAGCTTGAGAAGCTGCGCGAGATGCGTCGCCTGGTTGAGTCGCTCAAGCAGGTCACGTAATAATCACTCCCCGGCGCCCCGCTATGGCCGACGCCGGGGATGTGACGTCCTGCTACTCCTCCGCGGTCATCTCCGCCAGTTCAGCGAGAGTCCTCTCGAGAGCCTCCAACTCCTCGCCGTAGCCCGTCCAGTCGCCCTGCCTGAGGTACTCCTGCGCTTGTTGGAAGTGGTCTTGTGCCTTCTCAATCAGTCCCCGCACATCGTCTGGAAGGTCGACGCCGGGCAGAGAGGGATCCGGCGGCTCGGGCAGGCCCGCTGCGGGACCGAATATCGCAGACAGGGCTTCCTCGAGGGAGCGCTCCATTGCGATCTCTTCACCCGCCGCCACGATGACGCGCACCAGTTCCGGCAATCCTCCTTCGTCGGCCTGCAGGAAGACCGCTTCGACGTACAGTGTGGAGTCCCCCAGCGGAATCACCAGCAGGTTCCCGCGAATCACCTGCGCGCCGCCGCGACTCCATAGCGCAAGCTGCTCGGTGATCTGTATGTCCTGCTGAATCCGATTCTCTATCTGGCTCGGACCGTAGATCAGACGATCCTTGGGGAACCGATACACGAGGAGATCACCGTAGTTATCTCCGTCGCACCGGGCGCCCAGCCAGGCGATGGCGTTGTTCCTGTTGGCGGGCGTGAACGGGAGCATGAGGAGGAACTCCTCCGCTTCTTCATCCGGCAGGCGCATGATGACGTAATATGGCTCCATGAGCTGCTCGCGGCCTGCATAGTACTCCCTCGGCACCGCCCACAGGTCTTCCTTGTTATAGAACACACGTACGTCCTGCATGTGGTAGGTACGGTAGACCGACGCCTGGATGTCGAACAAGTCGACCGGGTAGCGCAAGTGGGCCCGCAGGCCTTCAGGCATCGCTTCTGCTGGCTGGAAGAGATCGGGGAAGATCGATGCGTACGTCTTGATAATGGGGTCATCGGGTTCCATTACGTAGAAGTCGACCGTACCGTCGTACGCATCGACGACCGCTTTCACGCTGTTGCGGATGTAGTTCACGCCACCATCATAGGGCTCGGAGTAGGGGTACCTGGTGCTGGTTGTGTAGCAGTCCACGATCCAGACCAGACGTCCGTCAAGGACCACGATGTAGGGATCGGCGTCGAGACGGAGGAACGGCGCGATGTGGCTCACGCGCTCGCTCACCTGCCTGTTGTACAGAATCCTGCTGTCAGACGTCAGCTGAGAGCTGATAAGTATGTTGAAGTCGGCGAATTCCCACGCATACACGGCGCGGCGGAACAGGCTGCCGATGGGCACCCCGCCGGTTCCCTCATACATCGTCCACGCGTTCGTGGTACCCATCGGATAATCGAACTCCTCGGTGTCCGTGCCGATTATCACGTAGTCCCTGGTGTTCTCACCGTAGTAGATGCCCGGGCGTGTGACTTCCATTATTCCAGTGGTGGGGAGGTCCCTCAGCCAGAGCACAGGGAGTCCTCCGTCCATGCTCACCTCGTTCACCGGGCTCATCGCGACGCCATAGCCGTGGGTATACTGCAGTACCCTGTTGACCCACGTTTGTGCCTCGGAGGGAAGTTTGTTCTTGGAGAGCTCTCGTGCGGCAAGCATGACCTGGCGGTACTCTCCGTCAATCATGTAGCGGTCTATGTCGACGTCCAGGAAATCGTAGTACGTCCGAATCGTTTGTATCTGGTTGTAAGTATCAAGCAACGGGCGGTGGTCCCAAAGCCGGACGTTGTCAATGGTGAGCGGGTTGTCGGCGATGTCCTGAGCGGTGGGCATGGGTGTCGCCGGGTAGTCGTGCTCAACGATACGTGTGAGGCCGAACGCCTCGCGGGTGGCCTCGATGTTGTACCCGATGTACGGCGTCTCAAGCTGCAATTCGTTCGGCTCCACCTGCAGCCTCTGTACAAGTCCGGGGATTACCTGACCGACAACGATACTGAGGATTACCCACAGCCCGACCCCGTACGCGGCCCAGCGGGTTCTGCGGCGGAACAGTGCGACCAGTATCAGCAGTCCGAGGAGCAGCGTCGCCGCGAGCAGCAGCCATTGTGCCGGCACCTGCGCGGTCATGTCCGTATAACCCGCGCCGAACACGGCGCCGCGGGGTGAGAATGCGAGCTCCCAGATGCCGAGCCAGTAGCTCATCGCGGCGAGGGCGGATATGGCCACTATCAGCGCACCCACGTGCACCAGCACGGGCCGTGCGTGGTCGAACGCCTTCTTCTGCGAGCTGTAGCTGAGGAAATACACGAGCAATGCCGCCAGTAGAGAGAAGATAACCACCGTCAGCAGCCAGCCGCGGATGAAGGAGAGAAACGGCATTGAGAACACGTAGAAACTGACGTCGCGAAAGAAGACCGGATCGTTTGTCCCGAACGGCTGACCGTTCAGGAAGCGAAGCACCAACTCCCAGTTCGCCTGGGCGGCGGCGCCAAATACGAAGGCGAAGAAGGTAGTGACCGCGATGACGGCGCCCCTGGTGAATCGCTGCACGTACGGAAGTACAGGTTGGGCCGAGGCAGCGGCTTCTCCTCTTGGCGCGAGGCGGGAGGCGATGAGGATGTTGCCGGCGAAGATCGCCGCGAACACCGCTGCTGCCACCACGAAGAGGACAATGCGCGTACTGAGTATGGTCGTGTAGACGCTCTCATAGCCCAGCGTGCCAAACCAGAGCCACTCCGTGTAGATGCCGCGGGCAATTGAGCCCAGGACGATCAGGGCAAGGACGAGGCCCGCTACTATGAGCCAGAGGCCACCGCCGCCCTTTCGTCCGCCACCTGATTTGACCCTGGATTGGCTGCCACTGCCCATATCACCAAACCAGCGCTCGAAGTCGCGTTGCAGTTGACTCACTTACTGCCGCCTTTCAACGTACGGAGCACGTTGTGATTACTGAAGACCGATGGGCGAATGCATCGCCCACGTCACAATAGCACCGGAGTGCGACGACGGTCAAAGAGAGTGGCGTCTGATGTGGTTAACTGAGCAGCGCGAAGCGCTACAATGACGGCCGGTGCGATGTCTTGATGGACTGGAGAAAGGAGACACTTCCGGAATGGAGAGGAACAGGAACTGGACGGTCAGGACGGTCTACCTGTACGTGGCCACCCTTGTCGGACTGGGTTTGCTCATCGGTGGTGGAGTGCAGGCGTTTGAACTGGGGTTGAAAGCGACGATATTGCGTCAGGCGGACGCAGAGGAGTATCTCTGGGCGAGGCAGCCCCCGATGCCCTACATGCTGGATGCAGCGCGTGGCCTCTCTGACACTGACGCACTGACCGAGGACGAGAAGGCGATGGTGAGGCGATGGCTGCAGGACTATGAACGCTGGGATTCAGATAGATCCGCGCTCGATGTGGTCGCGGCGAGGCGGGAACGCCAGGCAGCCACGGCGCTGGCGCTGGTGTTCGTCGGCATTCCAGTGTATGCGTATCACTGGCTCACCATCCGAAAGGAACTTGGCAGGGAGGTCCCTTCCCAAAACCATACCGACGGCTGAGAGTTGCCGGAATGCAACGCACAGGGCCGAAGTGGTTCACCCATCAATGCAGTGTGGGTGCGTCCACGGTCTGCTACAGGGAGGGCGTGGTCCGGCTTCGTGGCAGGTTTACTTAAGCTTCACGGTTCGAGGTTCTCGTTGTTGTAACGACCCTCGTACATTGCGTCGACGCTGGCTGTAAGCTGCGTGAAGACCAACTGTGTGACCCGGGCGTGACGGTCAAGTGCGACTCCGTGCGGGTTGTGGACCACCATAAGCGCCTCGGCGCGTCCACTGTAGCCCGGATCCCACACCGCGGTGTACGTGGTTACGCCGCAGCGGAGCAACGACGATCTGGGGTAGGCGAGGGCCATGACATCGGGTGGCAGATTAACCTGTTCGTTGTAGACAATGTGGTAGGCTCCCGGAGGAAGGTCCATCACAT
>PWUO01000207.1 GCA_003562555.1 Dehalococcoidia bacterium | reverse complement strand
GGTGGCGGGATGACGGGATATCTCGTCCCGTGGCAAGACCTGGGTGTAGCATTGGTAAGTGAACGAATCAGCCCATGTGCCAGCATGCGGGGCATTGTCCCGGTGCTCCTGTTGCGTTACGTGCGTTGACATTAGTGAAGGAGGGCATTAGAATAGCGACATGAAGCTGCTGGTGATAGGACTTGGACAATGTGGCGGTCGCATCGCTGATCGGTTCGCCCGTCTGAATAAGAGAGGACATGCACTCCGCGGGATGGATACCCTTGCGGGGGTGTTCGCAGTCAATACCGACGTCACTGATCTCAGTGGTCTGCGGACAATCAAACCTGACTACAAGCATCGGATCCTGATTGGAGCCCAGCGGACAAACGGGCATGGCGTTGGCAAGATCAGTGAGTTGGGAGCGGAAATTGCCAACGAGGACGTGGACAAGGTCATCGACGCGATCCGTACGGCCCAGGGGTTCTATGAGACTGATGCATTTCTGCTGTGTGCTGGTGCGGCTGGAGGTACGGGGTCCGGGTCTATTGGCGTGCTGACCAAACATCTGAAGGAACGCTATATCGGGAAGCCGGTGTACAACGTTGTGGTGTTGCCGTTCCGTCAGGAAGAGAACACCGAGACAAGGACCATCTACAACACCGCGACCTGCCTTAAGTCAACGTACCTGGTTGCCGACGCGGTATTCCTGATCGACAATCAGCGCTATGTGAAGAAGGATGCGCCTGCCGAGAACAACCTGAACTCCATCAACGCGCGCGTGGTTGAGCCTTTCTACAATGTACTGTGTGCTGGAGAAGAGACCAACAGAAAGTTCGTTGGCTCCAAGACGCTGGACGCAGGCGATATCATTCAGACGTTGACAGGATGGACGGTCATCGGGGGAGGAACGGCGCGGCTTGAGCGACGGTTGCCCTTCTGTGGTCCTAAACGTGACTTCCGGGATAAGATGACGGATACCAGTCGCAGCACGCACGCGATGGACCAGGCGATCAGCGAACTGTCCATGACGATCGATCCAAGTGACGTGGGTAGAGCCCTCTATCTCCTCACCGCCCCGTCGAAAGAGATGAGCATGGATGTGATGAAGCAGTTGGGCGACAGTCTTCGCAATCTCGCGCCTAACGCGCTGATTCGAAGCGGTGACTATCCGCGTGACAGCAAGCAGATCGATGTGACCGTGGTGATGTCTGAGATCCAGAACGTTCGTAAGATCACCGAGTACTTCACTAAGGCGATCGACCTCATCTCCGTGATGAAGGCGAAGAAGGGACTGGGTTACCAGACGAGAAGGCTCGAGGAATCTTTCGACGAGATCCCGGTCCTGCTCTAGGGTGGCGCGAGACTTCTACCCTACTACGAAGGCTATTGACAGAAAGGCCCTCCCGCATCAGCGGGAGGGCCTTCTTCTTGCCTTTCTCTGGGTTGGTGTGATGCGTGTCTAGCGGCGAGCCTTGGTGAACACGTGCCACGTGCGTTCCATCGACTCGGCATGTTCCTGCCGGGCCTTGGCCTCTGCCTCGTCACGCTTCTTCATTGCGTCGCTGACGATATCCTCGAACTGCTTCTTGGACTGGGCCACGCTGTCTTCGTACGTCTTGCGAGCCTGGGCAGAGATCTCCTCCAACTGTTGCCTCGCCTTCGACAGGCCGTCCTCCATGGACTTGGTGGCGTGTGCCAGCGAGGCGTCGTATGACTTGCGGGCGCTGGCAATAGCGTCCTGACTCTCCTTACGGGCCTGTTCCAGCGCAGCGGCATAACTCTTCTCGGCCTTCGCCTCCTGCTCCTTGTAAGCTCGCTCGAGTTGACGCTGCGCCTCGATGTAGGCGACATACGCCGCTGCCGCCCTCTGCTGAGTCTCGTCCAGCAGGTCGATAGTGGGTTCTGCGGCCTTGGGAGGTTTCTTCTCCTCCGCTGCCGGCGTCTCAGGGGCTGCCGTCTTCTGTTTGACTTCCTCTTCGTTTGGCATCCGTGTTCTCCTCCCGCTTTGTATCCTGCGTTGCCTACATCGCCCGCTGGATCATCCCTGCGTGCGTCAGATTCCTGTCAGGCGATCACTCTTCTTCGAGTTCATCTGGCTTGCTGAAAGGCTGCTCTTTGTCAGTCGCATACATCTTTGCGAGGAACTGCAGTCTGGAATGAATGTCCGGACGGCTGTCACGTGGCTGTGGCTTGGGCTTGGAGTCCTCCGAATCCAGACGGCTCATCGCCTCGATGAGCTGCTTCCTTGGAGGTTCGGGCTCTTCCTCGCCGTGGACTTGGCGTGTCTGCTCTGCGTCGGCGGCGGAGTCCTCGAACAATTTCATTGTGGCCCGCGCCACTTTGCGGGCCGCCTTGGTGGTCTCCTCGGCCTTGCTGATCGCTTCCTCAAGGACCTTAGATGACGCGATCACGTTGTCACGCGCTGCCTTCACGGAGGCCTCGGTGGCTTCGCGGACAACCCGTTTGGACTCCTCTGCTGCATGCAATGCTTCCGCACTCGTCTCCTCGGCGCGTCTGGTGGCATCGGCAGCGAGGCGTCTCGCTTCCTCAGCTGCCTCGGTCGAGAGCCTGCCAAGTTCTTCGGCTCGGTCCGATGCCTTGCCTGCCACTGTCAACGCTTCATCTGCCAGCCTTGTTGCGGCTGCGGTCACCTCCTCGGTTCGTCTCACTGCCTCGCGAGCAGCGCGCTCAGCTTCCTCCGCCCGACCCATCGCCTCCTGGGAGGCTCTTGTGGCGGACTCAACCGCCTCCCTGCTGGCACGTACCGAAGCTTCGATCCTTGTCACTGCCTCCTGTGACGCCTTGACCTGGCGCTCGGCCTCTCGCTGGCTCAGTTTAC
The DNA here is from genome assembly GCA_003562555.1 of Dehalococcoidia bacterium. GTDB lineage: Bacteria > Chloroflexota > Dehalococcoidia > GIF9 > AB-539-J10 > SKVJ01. Next base: position 2,930 of record PWUO01000207.1, on the reverse strand, counting down.
CTGCCTCTTCGGCACGGCGGATGGCCGCCTCGAATGCCTGATTCGATAACTCAGCCGAAGCGTTTGCGGCTGCGATGGCTTCTTCGGCGCGAGCCCTTGCCTCCTCAAACGCTGATGATGTAAGCGCCGCCGAATCGCTTGCCGCCTTGAAGACTTTCTCGGCTCTGCTGACAGCCTTCTCGGATGCCTTCTCGGCTTCCTTGGATGCCTTCTCGGACATCTTCGCCACTCGTTCAGAAGTGCTCTGAGCTTCGCGAGACACGCGGATGGATTCCTCAGCCGCTCTGGCGGACTGTCGCTCCTGTTCCTCAGCCGCGGCCACGGCCTCCTGAGAGACGCGGCGAGCTTCCTCCGCTCGCTGTTGCGAGGAAACAGCCATCTTCTCCACGCTGCTCAGGGTGCTCTGGGAAGTGGAGAGGGTTTCCTCTACCGATGCGATAGCCTCGTTCACAAGACGCTCAAGACGTCTGACGGCCTCGTCGAATGCGCGCGCGCTCGATTCAGCGACGTCCGTAGTTGATGCGAATACGCTTTCCGCCGTCGTGATAGCCTGATGCGCGCGTTCGGTGGCATCTCGGGAGGCCTTGGAAGCCGCTTCGCTTATCGCCTCGGCCTTCTTCGCGGCCTCCTCAGCGATACGACTTGCCTCCTCCGCTTCCTTGCGAGCTTCTTTCCCGATGCTTTCGACCCGGGAATACGCCTGCTCGGAAGCCCTGCGGGACTGCTCAGCCGCCTGGCGCGCGGCCAGATTCATCTGTTCGGCCCTTGCGACGGCCTCTTCAAAGGACGGATAATCTTGTTCCATACTCGTGCTTCATTGCTGGCGCAGATGCGGCTGTCAACACGCGGCGCCGAACGCCCAACACTCCAATTGTAGTGACCGTTTCACGCTATTTCAACGAATAAGGGGGAGCTTTCGATTATTCAATGCCGGCAGATGCTGCCGTATCCTCGCCATTTCCTCGAGATCAAGCGTTGCCGAGATGACCTCTTCACTGTCTGCGGAGGCTCGTGCCAGCACACGTCCCCATGGATCGATGATCATGCTGTTACCGTAAGTGGGGATGCCGCCGGCACCGATACCAGCCTGGCCGGGGGCGATAATGAAGCACTGGTTCTCGATAGCCCGAGCCCGGAGCAGGATTTCCCAGTGTGCCTCACCCGTTGGAGCGGTGAAGGATGACGGAACACACACGAGGTCGGATCCTGCATCTGCGAGAGCCCGGTAGAGCTCAGGGAATCGCATGTCGTAGCATATCGTCAGCCCCACCGTGAGTGCGTCCACGCGTGTGGAGACGATTTCCCTGCCGGACTGATACTTCGCAGATTCGGTGACTGACCTGTCTCCTATGGCGATGTCGAACAGGTGAATCTTCCGGTAGCGGGCAGCTATTTTCCCTTTCGGACTTATTAGTGCGGATGTGTTGTAGGGCATGCCGCCGGATGGGTCGGCCTCATGGACGCTGCCGGCCAGAATCCACACATCTCGCTCAGATGCGAGACGCAGCAGTGGAGCCAGCGCGCTGCCTGGAAGCGGCTCGGCGATTCGGCTCAAGTCTGGTTCAGTGCCGCGGTAGTCGAACGTCTCAGGCAGTGCGACAAAGCGGGCTCCCATGTCGATGGCCTGCAGCACCAGTGATACTGCCCTGTCGATATTGGCTCTCTTGTCTGGCCCGCTGGCTGTCTGTGCGATGGCGACCAGAATCGGGGCACCGTCTGACATAAGCGACTCTCCTTGATGCGTGCCGGGATCGTGTCGCAGCGGCTCCTCATTGAGCGACATTCGCTCCCGCTCGACAATCATAGCATGTGCGGCTGTAACGGAAGACTGGTGCATCGACTGCTGGGGCCGTCAATCAGCGACGGCTCTTCTGAATACGTGGTGGGCGCGGGTTTGGCCACGCCCACCACGCAGATGTCACCGTATCATCCTGCCGGGCAGCCATGTGATGATCTCGGGGAACACGATCATTAGGGCGAGCGCGGCAGCAATGATGGCCATGTAAGGTAGAACGCCGCGAATGATATGTGCAGTGTCGATGCCCATCTCAGGCTTGGTGACCGCCTTGAGGAAGAAGATCGCGTAGGCGAATGGAGGGCTGAGGAACGACATCTGCAGATTCACTATGATCATCATGGCGAACCACAGCGTGTCAAAGCCTGCGGCCGCTGCGATTGGGGTCACAATAGGGATCATGATGAGGACGATGCCTATCCAGTCGATAAACATGCCCATGATGAACACGAGGAACATTACGACGAAGAACGCACCCCATTTGCCACCGGGCGCACCGAGGACGAAGTTGTTGACGACCTGGCCGCAGCCGAGGCCAAGGAAGATGCTGGTGAAGAACGTCGCGCCAACCACGACGATGAACACCATGCTGAACGTCCCGGCTGTGGTGAAGCACGTCTCTTTGATCACACGCAAATTCAGTTTTCGATAGGCAGCAGCCAGTAATGCTGATGCGAGGGCGCCGACGGCGGCAGCCTCGGTGGGTGCCGCAATCCCAAAGAATATGCTGCCAAGAACGGCCAGCACAAGTATCACTGGCGGCAGGAGCGACGTGAACAGGAGCTTCAACTTGACCGACATAGCGACCTGCCGCTCCTCTGCAGGAAGTACAGGGGCTTCGCTCGGACGCAGAAAACACCGTACAAGGATGTAGAGGGTGTACAAGGCCGACAGCGTGATTCCGGCAGGGAACGCAGCCATGAAGAGTCTGCCCACTGATATGTTGGCCATGGGGCCGTAGATGATGAGCATTATGCTGGGGGGGATGAGGATGCCCAGCGCGCCACCAGCGCAACAGGCACCAGTGGCAAGCTCTTTGGAGTAGCCACGTTGCAGCATTGAAGGCAGCGCAATAAGACCCAGCATCGTCACTGATGCCGCGATGACGCCAACAGTCGCAGCGAGTATCGTGCCG
>PWUO01000216.1 GCA_003562555.1 Dehalococcoidia bacterium | reverse complement strand
GGTTTGCGAGCTGTCAGGAGTGTGGCGACCTGTGTGTCCCTTCCATCTGCGACCGGATCGACCCGGCAGTAGGTGTGGGCGACCCCTGCGCGAGGGTTCTTGCCTGTCCGGCTCACGAGTTCTTGCGGAGTCTGTAGCCGACGTTGCGCACCGTATCGATGAAGGTGTGATTGGCGTCCTCGAGCTTGCTGCGGAGCCGCCGTACATGGACGTCCACCGTTCGGTCACCGCCGTAGTAGTCGTAACCCCAGACCCTGTCGAGCAGCGCCTGCCGCGAATACACACGTCCCGGATCCCGCGCCAGGAACTTCAGCAGTTCGTACTCCTTGAACGTGAGTTCGATGAGCCGTCCCCCAACACTGACCTCGCACGATGCCGTATTGATGACCAGGTCGCCCCGCCGAAGAAGGTCGCCTCTCTCCGGGTGAAGCCTGAGGAGGTGTCTGACCCTGGCACGCAGCTCTGAGCCCGTGCCGCTGCCCACCATGAACTCCTCGATGCCCGAGGTGGGCCATAGAGCCTCTGTGAGCTCGGGCGTGATGACGGCGAGAATGGGGCTGGGGGTCAGCGTCTTGATTCTCTGGGGCATCTCCGTCAGGTGATGTGCCGAGTCCACAACCAGAACGACCGCGGCCGGCGCAGGCAGGAGGCAACGTTCTATAGCATCATCCGCATAGGATTCGCGTATCTCGGCCGGAAGAAGCGCCAGCTCACGCGGCAGGTGCGGGTAGGGAGACGGGTCCGGGTGTATGACCGCGAGGTGAGAGGTCGGCTGGTAGCTCACCACATGCCTTCTTAGTAGGCGTACAGTCTGCCGTAGGGCCGCAGGTACAGCGGAAACAGCTTCACGAAATCGGCATCGAGAATCTTCCCGGCATCTGTTCCGAAGTGTGCACAGTACCTGGCGACGGCATCCTGGAGAATCCGCATGTCCTTCTCGTCAGGAGCGGCTACGCCTACTTCCTTTCCGACCTGGTGCGAATCGATTCGACCTCGCAGGTAGATTGCACCGCCGTGCATTCCGGTTCCAACGAACCTCGCCCGCGACCAGCCGGTTCCTCGCGCCGACAATCCTAACACGACCAGCGTGCCGCCAGCCATGTACTCTCCCAGGAAATCCTGCGCTCCTCCACCGACCACTACTGTGGCTCCCCGGCCCTCATATTCCTTCATGTGGATGCCCGCGCGATAGCCCGCACCGTCCCGGACGAGAATGGTCCCTCCCCTCGCCGCCAGCCCCAGTGCGTCCCCCGTGTGTCCGTGAATCACCACCTCGCCACCGTTCATGGTGTTGCCGACGCCGTCCTGGCCGTTGCCGTGTACCACCAGCGTCGGTCCGTTCATGAACGCCCCCAGGTCGTTGCCGGGCGTCCCGTGCAACTCCACGGTGACAGGTCCACGCAGGTTCGTGCCGATGTACCGCTGCCCGTTCACGTTGCGGACGGTGACATGCGTCACTCCTTCGGCAACAACTTCATGAAGGGCCGTATTGAGCTCACGGTAGGACAGGCTGCGCGCGTCTATTTCCATCAGGCTCATCTCCGAATATGCGGTAATCCCGCTCTCAACTGCCGGCCATCTTGACGCCAAGTATCGAGAGTTCGGTATCGTTGAGGCCGACCCCCCTCAGGTGAAGCCGGTTACCCCGAAGACTCTCGATTGCATTCACCCCCATGCCGCCGAGCATATCCTTGATCTCCAGGCTCCAGCCGCGGACCAGATTGATGAGGCGTTCCGCACCAATCTCCGGGTTGATGCGCTTGGTCAGCGCAGGGTCACTGGTGCAGATGCCCCAGCTGCATTTGCCGGTGTGGCATTGCTGACACACGTGGCATCCCAGTGCGATCAACGCTGCGGTCCCGATGTAGACGGCGTCGGCACCGAGTGCGATGGCCTTGGCTACGTCTCCGCTGCACCTGAGTCCGCCGGAGGCAATGATCGATGCCTGGTTCCTGATGCCCTCCTGCCGCAACCGCGTGTCTACGGATGCCAGCGCCAGCTCGATCGGGATGCCGACACTGTCGCGGATGGCCTTTGGTGCGGCTCCGGTGGCGCCGCGCAGGCCGTCAATGACGATGATATCCGCGCCGGCTCGCACCATGCCGCTGGCGATCGCCGCAACGTTGTGTACTGCCGCAACCTTCACCGAGACCGGCTTCTCGGAGCCGGTAGCTTCCTTGATGGCGTAGATGAGCTGCCGGAGGTCCTCGATGGAGTAGATGTCATGATGAGGAGCGGGGGAGATCGCATCCGTCCCCCGTGGAATCATCCGTGTTCGTGAAACCTCGTCAGTTACCTTCTCTCCCGGAAGATGACCGCCGATTCCCGGCTTCGCTCCCTGCCCTATCTTGATCTCGATGATACGTGCCGATCGAAGATACTCAGCGTCCACTCCGTAGCGGCCGGAGGCCACCTGCACGACGGTGTTGGGGGCGTACCTGGCGAGCGATGGATGCAGTCCTCCTTCTCCGGTGTTCCAGAGCGTGCCGAGCTCGGTGGCGGCCCGTGCCAGTGAGGTATGCACGTTCAGGCTGACCGCGCCGTAGGACATCGCCGCGAACATGATCGGGGTCTCAAGCTTCACCTGCGGCGCCACTGTTGTGGTGAGTCTTCCTGTAGCATCGAATTCCAACCTGTCCGGCTTTCTACCCAGATACGTTGCCAGCTCCATCGGTTCACGAAGGGGATCTATAGAGGGATTGGTAACCTGGCTCGCGTTGAGCAGCAGGTGATCCCAGTAGATAGTGTGGCTCTTGTCATCCCCCATTCCGGTGAGGAGCATTCCGCCGCTCTCGGCCTGTTTGAGAATGTCCTCGATCACTTCGGGTCGCCAGTTATAGTTGGCCCGGTAGTCGAGCGGATTGCGTCTGATGGTGAGCGCGTTCGTGGGACAGAAGACCACGCAGCGATGGCAGCCAACGCAGTTGTGCTCGTTGGCGGTGATGGCCCCTTCATCCTCATCAAAGGCGTGAACACCAAAGCTGCACTGATTGACGCATACTTTGCACTGAATGCACCGCGATGCGTCGCGTTCAATGATAAATCTCGTCGGCAGGAAGCTTTTCATTGCGTATCCCTACGGCCTGATTGGCAGTCCTCTTTCAGCCAGATATCTCTTCGTCTGCGGAATGCCGGACTCATTGTAGTGGAATATGCTTGCCGCCAGTACCGCATCGGCTGCGCCATCCGTCAACGCCAGGTAGAGGTCTTCAGGGGAGCCTGCCCCACCGCTGGCGATCACCGGGATGGAGACCGTTGTGGCGACCGCTCGTGTGAGTTCGATGTCATAGCCGCCACGATGTCCATCGGCATCCATACTGGTGAGCAGTATCTCGCCTGCGCCGAGCCTGGCAGCGGTCGCTGCCCACCCGACGGCGTCGATATCAGTCGGCAGGCTGCCACCATAGGTGTGCACCCGCCACCGTGGACAGGAACTGTCGGGAACACGCTTCGCGTCGATAGCGACCACGACGCACTGGCTGCCGAAGCGGTCGGCCGCGCGGCTGATCAGATCCGGTTCCTGTACCGCCGCAGTATTGACCGAGACCTTGTCCGCGCCACTGAGCAGCAGTCGCCGCATCTGCTCCACCGAGTTCAGCCCACCGCCGACCGTGAGCGGTATGAAGACGACATCAGCAACGCGCTCCACCAGCGAGGCCATGGTTTCCCTATGCTCCTGGCTGGCGGTAATATCGAGAAAGATCAGTTCGTCGGCGCCGTCATGGTAATACCTGCGCGCGAGTTCGACGGGGTCTCCCGAGCCACGCAGCGATTTGAAACTGGTGCCCTTGACGACACGACCGTCCTTTACGTCGAGGCACGGTATGACTCGCTTAGTCAGCAACGCTGGCTACCTCACTTGCCGGCCATTGCTCCTCGAGAGTCGGTACGTGGCCAAGACGTGCGATGACCGGATGTCCCCCAACCGGTATCCACGTGTCATCCAGCTCCGGACTGACGAGTCGTATCGCTGATTCCTCGGACGACAGAAAGACCTTTGAGCCGCGCGTAGCGACGACCATCGGGCGCAGCCTGATCCTGTCGGTCAGTCCCACCATCTCCCCCTCGCGTGCAATGATGACGGTGAAGGGCCCGTTCAGCAGAAGGCCTCCGTAGGTGATGCGGAGCGCCTCCATTACCCCCGCCTCATCAGGTCGCATGTGAGCGGCGTCGGACCAGAACGGTGCAGCCAGCACCTTGGCTGCTACTTCCATCGGCAGACGGTGTCGCCGTACCAGAAGGTCGACTGCGTACGTGATGACCTCGGTATCCGTCTGCAATGCACACTGGTAGCCGTACTGTTCCAGAGTTCGCTGGTTGATGCCATACGAGGAGATCTCCCCATTGTGGACCACGGTCCAGTCGAGCAGACTGAACGGATGAGCGCCTCCCCACCAGCCCGGTGTGTTGGTCGGAAACCTGCCATGCGCTGTCCATATATAGGCGCTGTAGCTATCGAGCTTGAAGAAACGCGCGATGTCGTAGGGATGACCCACGCCTTTGAACACGCCCATGTTCCTGCCCGCAGAGAAGATGAAGCTGTCGCTCACGTTCGAGTTCACATGCATGGTCCGGTCGGCAACGTACTGCGCCTCATCTGCAGTTCCGAGCCTCTCTGTCCTCACGGAAGCGAAGTACCGCTGCATCTGTGGCGCGTCCGAAATCACGCCCGCATCGACGTCCATCGGTTCCGACCGGCTGATGTGAAACCAGTGTGACAGGTATTCCTCAGTGTCACGTTGTCCGTCACGGCTTGTGAACATGACATGGAACGCGTATTCCTCGGGGTGTTCCGGATACAGCCCGTACGCCGCAAATCCGCCGCCAAGCCCGTTATCCCTGTCACGCATGAGGTCGATAGCCCGAATGGCGACATCAGCGGGCATGGGCGATCCGGAGGTATCCATCACGCCGAAGATCGAGCAGCCATCGATGACTTTGTCATCTCCGTATCGGTTGTTGACGCGCGTCACATTCTTCATGGTTCATCATCCTGTGGCGATGCATTGTGTGGTCACTATACCACTCCGGGGCACGCCAAAGCCCGCGAACCGAGCGCTAACCTGCGGCGGTTACCTGATCCCGCCACAGTGACTCGGGTATGGAAAGAAGACCGAAATCCTCACGTACGAGCAAGTCCTGCCAGCCGTCCACCCTGACCTTATGCTTCATGAGAAGGTACAGCATACCGCACTTGCTGGTGTCTCCCACGGCGATCATGCCGATCACTATGCCGTCCTTGAGCACGACCTTAGTGTAGTGTCTCGGGCTGCTCGACACCGCCACTTCATGTGCCGTGGGATCGTGTTCAACCACTCCTGCAGATGCGATACTGAGTCCGAAATAGGGAATGGCATTCATGCTGGTGCAGCCTTCGTAAGCCTCGTCATTACCGGCCATCGACGCTCCTGCTGCGGCTCCACCGCTGACCGCGTTCGGCCATATGGCGAGCACGGCGTCCTGATCCCGCGCGAAGTCGTGTGTCTCACAGACATCCCCGCACGCGAATATGCCGGGAGCACTGGTCCGCATGGCCTCGTCCACGAGAATGCCGCGTCTGATTGACGCGAGTCCTTCGGCGAGTTCCGTGCGCGGCGCAACGCCCACAGCGACTATCACCATCTCACATTGGATTCTCGTCCGGTCATCCAGAGTCACGCTGGAAACCGCCCGCGATCCAGGATGACTTCCGTTTATCGACACTACTCTCCTGCTTGTGACAACCTCTGCTCCGGCTGTGCGCACGGCATCC
>PWUO01000261.1 GCA_003562555.1 Dehalococcoidia bacterium | reverse complement strand
GACGCGGGGGCCGAAATCGGGCGTCACCAGAAGGTTGTTCCTGCCAATACTTCCAAGACCAGCATCGACCGCGGCATCCTTGAGGTAGATGCCACCTTTCTCCACGTAGTAGTGCAGCGGAATGGTTCTACAACCCTGATCGCGCTCCAACCACGCAGCCAACCCGCTGGTGGTCTTGATGAGCGACGCGTTACCTGGAGTATTGCCGCTGGATGTGAACCAATCCATCTCAGGTCGGTTCGCAGGATGGGAAAGGGCGATCACAACGGCGGACCAACCATCTCCGATATCGTACGGCGAATGTTCTAAGTCCGTAATGCGACTGATTTGCGAGCTGTCCGCACCGGAGCGCACTGCCGCTGTGCGCCGAGACGGAGATTCTCGAAGCAGGTGCGCCGGCACGAAGCCGACCAGATCAGCACCGAGTTCGTGCGCGCGCGCCGAAATCGCTCGACCAATACCGGCTCCCATACATTCAGAGGTTAGCACGCACGCTGTTAACGAGGCGAACAACCGCCGTGAGCGCGAAGCCGTCATTCCCACTGAGGCGTCAACGCCCGCAAATCGCCCGGGTTGAATTCCGCGTTCGCGACGTGTTTACTACACAGTATTGTGGGCAAGACACTGTCCTTGGTAATACCTGCTTTCCGCGAACGCGACAACATCGCTGCCCTGGTGAAACGCGTGCACCACGCGCTGAATGACCGCGATTACGAACTGATCGTCGTCGATGACAACAGCCAGGACGGAACAGAGGAGCTTGTCGCCGAGCTCGCTATGCAGTATCCCGTCCGCATTGTCGTTCGCAGGGATAAGAGAGGGCTGGCGTCGGCGGTAGTCGATGGTTTCACTCATGCAAGTGGTGACGCCATCGCGGTGATGGACGCCGATCTTCAACACCCGCCTGAGGTCCTTCCCGCACTGCTTCAGGCCCTCGAGGACGGTGCGGACATGGCCATCGGAAGCCGGTACGTCAAGGGTGGCGGCTGCGAAGGCTGGAGCCTGCTCCGGCGCATCATGTCCAAGGGCGCCGGATTCCTTGCACACCTGTTCCTGCCCTCGACGCGTGGTATCGCCGACCCCATGTCGGGGTTCTTCATGTTCCGACCGGACATCCTTACCGGGGCGGATCTCCACCCCACCGGCTATAAGATCCTAATGGAGATCCTTGTGGCCGGAAGGCCTCAGAAGACAGTCGAAGTGCCATTCGTGTTCGTTGCGCGCGAACGTGGTGAAAGCAAGCTGCGATTGAGTCAACAGGTCGACTATCTCAGGCACATTGCCAGTCTGATGCGCCGGAAGGGTGAACTGACCAGGTTCCTGAAGTTCTGTCTGGTTGGTAGCAGCGGCGTGCTGGTCAACATGGGCTTGCTCTGGACGCTCACCGAGTTCGCAGGCCTGTTCTATATGGTGTCGGCCGCAATCAGCATCGAGACCTCCATAGTCACGAACTTCCTGTTAAACGACTTCTTCACCTTTCCAGATCGCCGCAGCAAGGGGGTCGGACACTTCGCTCGGCGCTTCGCCAAGTTCAATCTGGTGAGCCTCGGCGGGCTGGTAGTCAACATGACGGTCCTGTGGACACTGACATCAGTTGTCGGCCTCCATTACCTCGTATCGAACCTGTTCGGCATTGCTGCAGCGACGGTGTGGAACTACCTCGTCAACTTCTGGTGGACATGGAAGTGATCGCTCGAACACTGCGCCGCCTGTACAGGTGGCAACACCTCTGGCTGGCGCTCATACTGCTCACGTCCCTCCTAATGCACGCCAGTATCATCGGCCAGCCTGACACCCCGATGTTTGACGAGCAGTACTATGTCAAGGATGCTCAAGCGATAGCCGAAGGCAACGGAGAGTTGCGCAGGGAGCACCCACCTGTGGGCCAGTTGCTGGTGGCCGCTGGCATCATGCTCTTCGGAGACAACCCGGTTGGGTGGCGATTCTTCGCCGTACTGTTCGGTGTGGCAGGCACCCTGTTCTTCTACCTCATCTGCCACACCCTTGGCATGTCCTCACGGGCTGCTCTCATCGCTACATTCCTCCTCGGCTTCGAAGCACTTATGTTCATCCAGTCCAGCATTGCAATGCTCGATATCTTCAGTATCACATTGATGCTCGTCAGTTTCTGGCTCTACCTGAAGCGGAGATATCCGTTGTCGGCAGCTGCTGTTGCGCTGAGCACGTTGACGAAGCTGACGGGCGGACTAGCCCTCTTCGTGATCGTGCTCCACTGGTTGCTGCTCCGGCGGGACAGACCAGTCGCTTTCTGCTCCTCAGTCCTCCTCGCGCCAGCCCTCTTCGTGTTCACGCTGCCAGGATTCGATTACCTGCTCTCGGGTAGCACCTCCAACCCGGTCAACCGCATCACCGAGATGCTGACTGCCGGTGCGAGCCTGACGTTCGCAAACACGACCCACCCACACGCCAGCAGACCATGGGAGTGGGTACTCGGCCCGCAGATGATGCCCTACTGGTGGGAACCGCAGTACGTAGCCTTCATCAGCTTCACCGTAGGTGTGTTCGTCATTCCGGTGATGTGTCTGATGGTCTATCGAGCAACAAAGCGCGACGAAGTCGCAACTTTCTCGGCGACGTGGTTTCTGGGAACGTTCCTCATCTGGATACCGCTCGTGCTCATCACTGACAGGGTCACGTACCTGTACTATTTTTGCCCCACTGTAGGCGCGATCTGCATCGGCCTCGGGTGGTTCCTGGATCGCTTCCTGACCTCCAACGTTGGCGCAACCGGCGCGCCCTTTCGCCGTGGCGCACTACCTGCCGTCATAGCCTATCTCGCACTCCATCTGGCCATTCTCGTGGCGTTGACGCCACTGTGGTCTCGTTGGATTCCCCTGTATGACGTCACGTTACCCGGATAGATACCGCACGGGACTTAGGTGTCATTACTGTCCGTCTCTGTCCATACCCTACATCGACTAGACATCAGGCTATGATCCAAGAATCGTCTATCGGGAATCCTGAGAGGTAGCCGGTGCGAGATCGTCGAGCCAGTCAGTCATCACTTTGAGCGCGAGACCGATGTTGCCTACCTGGCAATGATTCTCGGCGTGCTCCTCAGCAGTGAACACCCTGGCAGTTACTGAGCGCGCATTGGTGAGTGCCTTTACCTGCATGTCGTGCATCTTCAGAGGAATGAAGTGGTCACGATTTCCAGTAAGGATGAGTACGTCCTGTTCGACAAGCCAGGACATCAGGTTGCCGGCATTCAACTGCAGGGCCACATCGATCGCCTCCACCGGGGTCTCCCGTGCGGTCATATACATCAGGTTGCCGACAGACCAGCGGTGCATCGGGTCACTATCCATTCTCTTCCTGGCAGCCCAGTTGGAGAACCCTCGCATATGGTTGACCAGAAACCTCACGAGTGGCTGCAGCAAGGGACTCGGGGCCTGCGAGTAGTCGTAGGCGACACCCGAGGCGATGACGCGAGTGATTCGTGTATCGAGTGCGGCTGCGCGAAAGCAGAGGTACCCACCCATCGAGATACCAATCAACGTGACATCCCCGGCGTCTACGTGGTCCAATACCGCGCTGGTAGGCCTCTCCCAATGATAGTCAAACGCGAGTCCTGACTTCCGGCGAGCCGCACCCTGACCTGGTCCTTCAAATGCGACCACCTCGTATCCGCGGCCCGCGAAACACCTCATCCACGAGTAGAACTCCTCGATGAGTGAGTCAAATCCTCCGTGTAGCACGATAGTGCCACGCCTTGCTCCCACAGCAGGCACTTTCATCACAGGCAGGTGCGCGCCATCGTACGGAACTGTGAGCCGTTCGATGTCCTCGTACTTGACCGCTTCCCCGAACAGCTCCATGAAGCGTTCGTACCGCCGTTCCTTCTCTGGATCATCAGCGAATGTATAGAACTCCGCAGCACGAAAGTAGAACGCAGCGTTAAGCAGCCGCCCTTCGGAGAGTGCTGCGTCTGCAAGGCGCAGCATTACACAGGTCCAGTCAGAAAAGGACGTGATCCGCTGTCCGGCCCACTGCATATCCTCGAAACGTGCGTAGCCGAACGAATACCAACGATTGAGCGGGTAGTTGAACACCTGGTCCTTGTGGAACCAGTGATATCCAACCGGGAACGTGAACTGTATATGTGCCTCTTTCGTCATCTCATCGACCCCCTTCTACCCTAAAGATAGTATCGCATGTAGACCGACTCACTACACGCGGTCGGCCTCACGGCAACCTGTATCCCTGACTTGATTCGCCCTTCTGCCACAGCAGTGGTAGCCGCCAGACGACCACGCAGGTGGCTCACTGAAGTTCGCTCATGTAACATGTTCGCGTGACGTTCAAGGCACTGATCTCAGATCTCGATGGAACTCTCCTCGACACGCTCCAGGACCTTGCAGGCGCCGTCAACACCGCCCTCTCCCGGCTTGGTCTGCCACAGCACGATGTCGAAAGCTACCGATTCTTCGTCGGGGATGGTCGACGTATGCTCGCGCTGCGATCACTACCGGCAGATCACCAGGATGACGCAACGCTTGCACGCATGCTGGAGATAATGAACGACGACTACATGAAGCGCTGGATGGACATGACGAAGCCGTACGCAGGCATCCCGGAGATGCTGGACGAACTGGCCGCACGCGGCATCCCCATGGCGGTCCTGTCCAACAAACCCCACGACTACACTGAGGCAACGGTTTCTACGCTTCTGTCTCGATGGAGATTTGAGCATGTCATCGGCGAGGCAGTCGATCACCCGAAGAAGCCGGACCCTACATGCGCACTGCGCATCGTGGAATCCATGCACCTCAATCCGGAGGAGTGCGTCTACATTGGCGACTCCGGCGTGGACATGCAGACAGCTATCTCAGCGGGCATGTATCCGGTAGGAGTGCTGTGGGGATTCAGGGACGCGGACGAGCTGACTTCTCATGGTGCGGCCCGCCTCGCACACAGGCCGGCCGACATAGTGCGCCTCTTCACGTGATGGCACTTAGTGGCAGCGAGCACGGCACTGTCACAGTTGACCCATGCCAGTTCAACCCGGCGCTCCCGCTGGTGCTACAGCAGAAGGCTACCAAACGCGATGACGCGGTGATATAGTTCGCGTGCCGTGCGGTCTGATACTAGACAGGAGGTTCGTACTATGGAGAGTCCTCTGGCGATCTGGAACGAGTATCTCAAGCTGAGAGATCTGGGACAGGAGTTGATGCCGGACCTGATAGCAATCAAGAACTCGCTCACTGGGGAGGCATACAAGCAGGGAGCTCTGGACACCAAGACAAAGCGGCTCATGGCATTGGCCGTCGGCCTGCGTGCCGGATGTGAGCTCTGTGTTATCGGCCAGACCATGTTCGCTCTCGAGGCAGGCGCCACCAAAGAGGAGATTTTCGAAACAATCTCCGTTGCCACCACGATGGGCGGAACACCCGGCCTGGCAGAATCCTATCGTGTAATCAAACTGCTCGAGGAACTCGGCAAGCTATAGCTCCTTCGGGAAGCACCCTGGATCTGTCGAGCATGCTACTGGCCACCTGAGTGAGTGGTCTTGCACATACCAAACCCCACACTCAACGCAAGGCGGTAACCATGCCGCCCGTGGCGCGATGGCTTAAGAAGCCCGATATGATCGTAGTAATGCAGTGTCCCAACACTGACACTGGCATGGGACGCGAGTTGACCGATTGTGTAGACCTTTCATCCGTAAGCATAGACCATGACGTAACGTCATGGTCATGCACAACAGCCGGCAAACGCGAGGTATCCAAAACGCTGGGGCAACGATGCAACGGGCCACGGCAGGTGTCGCGCACAAGGCTACACGGCTCCATCG
>PWUO01000129.1 GCA_003562555.1 Dehalococcoidia bacterium | reverse complement strand
GTATTTCCCGTAGTCAACCAGCCTGCATACAGGGGGCACCGAATTGGGAGCCACCATGACGAGATCGAGATCCTTGTCCTGTGCGGCCTGTAGCGCCTTCGCAATTGGGAGCGTTCCAAGCTGCTCCCCTTCCTCACCAATGACTCGAACCTCCCTGGCCCGAATCTGTCGATTTACCGGCAGCGGCCTCGCCGCAGGTCGCATACTGCCAAATGACTTCTTCTTCATCATAGGCTAGGACCTGCTGTCGATGGCGCTTCGAACCCGGTTCTGCACCTCATCAATGCTGCATAAGCCAATATCTTCTCCGCTCCTCAATCTTAGCGATGCACCCTCGGACTCGATCTCTTTGTCACCTACAATCAGCATATACGGCACTTTGGCCATCTGTGCATCCCGTATCTTGAAACCCATGCGCTCAGAACGGGAGTCCACGTCAACACGTATCCCTGATCTCCTGAGTGTATCTTCAACCTTCAGCGCATATTCGATGTGTCTATCGGCTATGGGAACAATTCTGGCTTGAACGGGACTCAACCAGATCGGGAATGACCCACCGTAGTGCTCCACCAAACACGCGAAGAACCGTTCCATACTACCGAGAACGGTTCTATGAATCATGGTAACGAGATGCTCGCCACCATCGTCACCAATATAACAGACATCGAAGCGCTGCGGCAAATTGAAATCCACCTGTATGGTGGGGCCCTGCCAGTCGCGCCCCATTGCGTCCGCCAGCTTCACATCGATCTTCGGGCCGTAGAACGCGCCGCCACCGGGATCCTCTTCGTAGTCGAGATTCAGCGACTCCAGGGCGGCAGTCAGAGCAGCAGTCGCATGTTCCCAAACCTCCGGAGTACCCGCATGCTTGTCCGGCCTGGTCGCAAGCACCAACTTGTAGTCCTGGAACCCGAAGGTCTGCATCATGAACTGCGCCAGCTGAACCACAGCAATTACTTCGTCGCGAATCTGGTCCTGCCGGCAGAAGATGTGCGCATCGTCCTGTGTGAACCCGCGAACACGCGTAAGCCCATAGAGCACGCCGCCACGTTCGTAGCGGTAGACTGTTCCCAGTTCAGCCATGCGAATCGGAAGCTCGCGATAGCTGCGAAGGCGGCTCTTGTAGATGAGGATATGCCCGAGGCAGTTCATCGGCTTCAGCAGATACTGCTGCCCGTCGACATCCATGGGTGAGTACAGGTTCTCGCGATAGAATTCCCAGTGCCCGCTCTGCTTCCATTGATCGAGCTTACCGATGTGGGGAGTATAGACGATTCCGTAGCCCCGCTTGTGGTGCTCTTCCTTCCAGAAGTCCTCGATGATCTGTCGCACCATGGCCCCGTTAGGATGCCAGCACACAAGACCAGGCCCCACCTCTTCGTGGATGCTGAACAGGTCAAGGTCCTTGCCCAGCTTGCGGTGATCTCTCTTCGCCGCCTCTGCAAGCTTATCCAGATGCGCCTGCAACTCAGCCTCCGTCTCAAAGGCAACACCATAGATGCGTTGCAGCATCTGACGCGACTCATCGCCACGCCAGTAGGCGCCGGCTGTACGAAGCAGTCTGAAGGCGCCGATCTGGCCGGCGCGCTCGACATGCGGGCCACGGCAAAGATCGGTGAACTGTCCCTGCGTATACACAGTGATATGGCCGTCAGGAAGGTCGTCCAACAACTCGAGCTTATAGGGCTGATCGACGAAGAGGTCCTGGGCCTCCTCGCGGCTGAGCTCTCGACGCACGAAAGACTGATCCGCAGCAACGATCTCGCGCATGCGCGCCTCGATAACAGGAAGATCATCAGGCGTCAGAGGTCGAGGCAGGTCGAAGTCGTAATAGAACCCGTCTTCGATGGAAGGCCCAATTGCGAACTTCGCATCAGGGAAGAGCGCCAACACCGCCTCCGCCATAACGTGAGCCGCTGAATGCCTGATTGTCTCTAGCCAGCTATCGTTATGTTCCATAGGCGTGGTCGGCGAAATGAGTGAAGGAGACAGTGCCCCCGACATGG
This sequence comes from Dehalococcoidia bacterium, assembly GCA_003562555.1. Taxonomy (GTDB): domain Bacteria; phylum Chloroflexota; class Dehalococcoidia; order GIF9; family AB-539-J10; genus SKVJ01. The sequence goes on along the minus strand of PWUO01000129.1, from coordinate 3,857 downwards.
ACGACACAGCCAGATGGTCTCTTGCCCTGCAAGCAGGCCATGTCTCTGTCGCCCGGGAGCGTCCTCGTGGTCATTCGAACTGGGCAGTACTGGACTTGAACCAGTGACCTCTGCGATGTCAACGCAGCGCTCTAACCACTGAGCTAACCGCCCTGAAGACGCGATTCTAGCAGAAGCCCATAGCTACGTCAATCGTTGCGTCTACGTGGGCCGAAGCCAGGCCAACGCAGGAGACATGCTATCATACCTGTAGGGAGCACGGCGGGGAGTTATGGATCGCCAACCATTTGAGATGCTTTCCCATACTGCAGATATCGCAGTCCTCGTACGTGGACGGGATATGGCCGAACTTCTGAGCAACGCAGCGCGAGCGCTCTACGCGGCTATGCTGCCAGCCGAGACCGAGATCCGCTCGACAGTTACGAGGACGATTCGCATCGACTCGGTGGATGCCGACACGTTGCTTGTAGACTGGGTGAACGAACTCATCTACCAGATCGACGCGGAGCACATGGTGTTCTCTCGCTTCCGCTTCCCGAGTCTGGGTGACGATCGCCTTGAGGCCGAGTGCGGTGGTGAGTTACTTGATCACTCCCGACACCGTCTGACAAGGGAGGTCAAGGCTGCGACGTACCACATGTCGCATATCGAGTGCACCGATAACGGGCTGGAAGCACGCATAGTCCTCGATGTCTAGGAGTGTACCTATGGCTACACTGCGAAGGATAGACGACTACCGATGGGAGATCCCTATCAGCTACAGGCCCGGAATGAGGGTTCCGGGGCTGATCTACGCCAGCGAATCGATGCTTCAGTCCATCGAGCAGGACGCCGCACTTGAGCAGGTGGCGAATGTCGCCTTTCTTCCGGGCATCGTGGGACACTCTCTGGCAATGCCCGACATACACTGGGGCTATGGCTTCCCAATCGGCGGTGTAGCCGCCACCCGTGTGTCTGACGGCGTTGTCTCGCCAGGCGGCGTGGGTTATGACATCAACTGTGGAGTGCGCCTTCTTCGCACCGATCTTACTAAGGCCGACGTGGCGCCACGCATCTCTCCGCTTGTCGAACGACTGTTCCGCAACGTCCCTTCCGGCGTCGGGTCACAGGGACGACTTCGCCCACCCAAAGGTCAGATACAACGCCTTCTCGTCGAGGGTGCGCGCTGGGCAGTGAAGAATGGATTTGGAACCGACGACGATCTCGACGCTACAGAAGACGGGGGATGTATTGAAGGAGCGGATCCGGCTGCGGTGAGTGAACGCGCCCTCACTCGTGGTTTGCCACAGGCGGGAAGCCTTGGCTCAGGCAATCATTTCCTTGAGGTCCAGGCTGTCCAGGAGATCTACGACGAGCAGGTTGCGTCAGTGATGGGCATCGAGCGCAAAGGGCAGGTACTCATCCTCATACACACCGGCTCAAGGGGTCTCGGCCATCAGGTCTGTACGGACTACCTCAAGACCATGGAGCGCGCAGTTGCAAGGTACGGCATCCAGTTGCCGGATCGGCAGCTTGCCTGCGCACCAGTCGAATCCACCGAAGGACAACAGTACCTCTCGGCGATGCGTTGCGCCGCCAACTACGCATGGTGCAATCGCCAGCACATCGCCCACTGGGTACGGGAGGCGTTCATCGAGGTCTTTGGCGGCAACCTTGAACGTCTCGGCATGTGGCAGGTGTATGATGTGGCTCACAATATCGCCAAGATAGAATCACATCTCGTCGACGGCAAACAGACGCGACTGTGCGTCCATCGAAAGGGAGCTACGCGCGCGTTTCCGCCGGGACACGCAGTTCTGAGTTCAATGTATCGGGCGATCGGACAACCGGTTCTCATTCCCGGAGATATGGGACGGTATTCATACATAGCGGTCGGCACTGCTCGTGCGATGGACGAGACGTTCGGCTCAACCTGTCACGGTGCGGGTCGTGTGCTGAGTCGAGGGGCCGCACGCAAATCCGTCAAGGGGCATGACGTCGCCACTGATCTTGAACGCAGGTCTATCCTGGTGCGTACCGGCGATATAGGAGCGCTTGCGGAGGAAGCATCCCACGCGTACAAGGATGTTGCCGAAGTCATCGCAGTGGTACAGGGTGCCGGTATCTGCCAGTCGGTAGCCAGAACGGAGCCCATCGCGGTGATCAAGGGCTGATGGCGATACTTTGACGCCTGCATCCCTGTGGCCCCGGAAACCAACACAACGAAAGGGCCCGGCGCACTCGCACCAGGCCCTTGTCTCTTGTAAGCCCTGAGGAGGCTGTATATCATCCGAGAAGATCGCGCGACGAAACGTAGTCCTTCACCAGTTGCGTCAGGCTCTCTATCTTCTTGAAGTCATCCTTTACCAGAAGCGGGTCGATGCTCTCGATCTGAGACGCCGTCTGATAGGTATCGAACGGCACCAGCAACAGCGGGATATTTCGCTCTGAAGCCTTTGAGATGATGTTTGAAGAGGGGAGCACGTTGTTGGTCAGTATGATTCCAGATGAATTGCTCTCGATCGCTGCGAGTATGAGGTCGCTGCGGTCGCCGCCGGTGATGACGAGCTTTCCCTCGCGCTTGAACAGCGGGTTCTGCAGCGCCGTATTAGTGGACATCGCACCCACCATAATCGAACTCACCTTGCGACTCAACCCGTCCTCACCCGCGACCGTCTTGGCGAGCAGTCGTTCGGCCAGGTGCCCGACCGACAGCTTCGTCAACTCCGCATCGAACGGAATCACGCCAAGCACCTTTACACCAAGCGAAGTGACATCATCCAGATGCGTGCTTCTGTATTCCTCAAGATTACGCACCTTGTTAATGATGACCCCCGCGAAATCAACACCACTCACATCGACGTAGCGCTTCACGAATGCGATGTCATCAACAATCGTACTCTCACTGCCCCCGCCCACAAGAACGAGTCTGGCACCGAGGTGACTCGCCAGGGAGATGGCATCGAGATTGACCGACGTGCCGGATGAGAGGGATTCGCCTGCCTCAACGAATACCATTTCCTTCCCGGTGCTCGCGCTGGCCCGCATCTGGCCGAGCTTCTCCTTCATGCCCTGCGCGTCATACATGTACTTCAGCTTCGCGTGTTCGAATCCGAGTGTCATGTCCTCGGGATCCTCATCGAGCCCCAGTACGTTGGTAATCAGGGCAGCATCATAGTCCCACAGCCGCTTCTTACGATAGAGCAGTCTGTCGCCCAGCGGCTTCATGTACCCAACCGGGCTGCCGCCGGCCTTTGCGAGGCCGACGATAAGGCTGGTCTTGCCGGCACTCTTGTGCGTCGAGCCCACAACTATGGTCTTCATGCACTACGCCTCCTCAGATTCTCTCAATAGGATTCGCACGTCCACTGCCTTAACCCCGTCGCCATGGTCGTACACAGCCAGCGGGTTCACCTCAATATCGGATATTTCGTGGCAGCTCCGCAGAATCCATCCCACCTTGATGATGGTGTTGGCTACCTCGTCGATGTCCTTACGCGCCTCTCCCCTCACGCCAAGAAGAAGGGGGTAGGAATTGATCTGACCAATCATGTTGAGCGTCTCCTCGCGACTGAGTGGAAACGCCCGGAAGGCGATATCCTTAAGCACTTCGACGTACACACCACCAAGCCCGAACATGACGGTCGGCCCAAAGGCACCGTCCTGACGAGCACCAACAATAGTTTCGACACCGGGCTGAATCATCTCATCGACCTGAATGCCCTCAATCAACGCATCGGCCTTGTAGTCACGACAATTGCGCATGATTGCGTCGTATGCATCAAGTACCTCTTTCGTGTTCACGAGGTCGAGCGCCACTCCACCTGCATCGCTCTTGTGAATGATGTCCTTCGAGATGACCTTCATTACCACAGGGT
>PWUO01000067.1 GCA_003562555.1 Dehalococcoidia bacterium | reverse complement strand
CTGCCGCGCGCATGGGAACTTCCGCTGTTGTGGTACAGGAGTCGTGGCGAGACCTTGACGTGATGGCCTGTTCTACGGAGTGCACGTCTGCGTGCCCGGCTGCTCCTCCCCGCCATATTCCTGATCGGGGCCCCTGATACGTGCCGGGCGGAGCAAACCGCTTCAGAAGTGTGTCCGCTCGTGCGCTCGTGTCAACGCCGGGTTCAAACGTCACCGTGATGCCCAGCGCGTGTGTCAAGGCCTCCCCGATCGACCGCATACTGGAAGCGTCGATCAAACCATTCTTGCTCACTGTACTCACCTCCACCCCATACTGAGATTCCCCAGATCATGTAACCCGGTCTGCTGCTGGATCAGGGAAGTCCGGGCTACGCCTTGTTGCAGCGCTTAGACTGATTACACACACCGACCTTGCCACACAACTTCCCTGTGCTCTCTATCCCCGTTGGCTGCCGCGGTGCTGAGAACTACCGCAGCCCCGTCACCATCCACATGGCCATCGAGACGACATGCGCCCAGCGTCTCCTTCAACGATCGCTCGACAGCCAGGACGACCCGCTCTCTGAACACCGCCACGCAATCGTCATCACGTTGCGTATCATAGACAAGTGCGAAACCACCGTCCGCATGAGTCAGCCGGAACGTACCTACCTCGTGCGGGTCTCGTTCCCGCAGGGCATCATAAAGGAGCAGGGCTGCAAGTCCGGACACGAGGATGACACACATACTTCTCCACTCACTTCCGCAGCGTTGGTACCTGTATCGTTGGATTCTCTCCCCACGTGTGAACTCCGTCGGCAGGCGGTAGGCCTCGGGCCCAAAACGCACTCCGAGGGCGCCGTCTTCTCAAGGCCTGCCGCCTGACAGTGACAGAGCCGCCTCAAGAAGGACCAGCCTACCACCCATCTGATACCACACCATTCCCGTCTTTGAGACGGTCATTCCCCCTTGAGGCGCTCGCTCTGCCACCGAATCGATGCGACAGATCAGCGCAACACCCTCGCATCCACACCCCACTCCCTCACGGTCTCGCGCGTCATGTCGTCGACTACCCTAACAGTGTGGCGCAGTTCCATCCGCGAGCACATCACCCGCACGGGTATAACGCGGACGCGTATCGAGCTAGTACCAACAGTGGGTGCAGTACGGACGGAAATGAATTGCGAAGGACTGAGATGCCGGCATCAGTGGGTGAAGTCTGAAGGGGAGACCTATTCGGTCACGCTCTGCCGCGTGATATGTGCAGCCACCTGATGGCGATTACGAAGATTCAACTTGTTGAGAATGCTGCCGATGTGTATCTTCACGGTGTGCTCGGATATGGCGAGTTGGTGCGCGATATCCCGGTTCGTGGCGCCCTGCCCCACCAGTACCGCCACCTGCCGTTCACGAACACTCAGATCGTCTTTGTCGTCCCGGCGCGTCTCAGGGCTGCGGGAGCTCGTTAACACTCGGTTGCAGCCACGCGACACTACCGTTGCTCCCTCGCGCAAGAACCGCAGTGCGGAGAGGAAGTGTGTCGGCGTATCGTCGCAGGATAAGCAGCCCCGCGCGCCGGACAGGATGACGTTCATGGCAGCGGACTCCGGTTGGCTGTCGCAGATGAGCACCGCGATCTTCAGTCTAGGGGTATCCGAAAGCTGCCTCAGAAGAGCCAGGTCCGGGTCAAGCAGTGAGCTATGGAGGAGTACAATCGCCGGATCGTGGGCATGCACCGCATCCAGAACTGCGCCGCGCTCAGCTACGCGCGCGACAACTCTGTATCCCGCGCCGGATAGAATTCGGGTGAGGCCCTCCGCAGGAAGAGCCTCAGGATGGGCCAGGACTACCGCCTTCCCTGTGACTGTCATGCAACCTGTCCTGCGACATTATACCGGCGCACGACTGGTTATGCACTACACATACTTGTCATCTCACCGGAGGACGTCGAAATTGGCGGATTTGGCCGTGCATCTGGAGTCGATGGACACCTGCGGTGAGAATATGCGGTGAGAATATGTTGACAATCCGTGTATGCGCATGTGATGATTCACCAGTCAATGTAGAAGGCTGTCTCCGAGTCGGACCTGTGTCTTCTGCCTGTGATTCTCCCTGCTTTCCGACCGTGTATTCGGATTGCACCATCGGGATAAGGTCATGGTGAGTGCACAGCAGCATGGCAGTGACGAAGCTTCAGGACAACCGACATGTGTCGCCGGGTCCTGTCCCGGGTGCTCGGTGGAGATCTACTCCCCACACGCGCTGGAAGCTGAGGGCATTGGGGACCTCCTCAGGGAGGCAGGCTGCGTCACTCCCCGACTGACCACCACGCTCGACCCGGACCTTGCGACTGACGATGGTGCGCCTCCGGATGTCATCCTCCTCGACGGATGCCTCTGCGGAGACGACATGAGCGCCCTCCGCGAACTTGCAGCAGGCGGCCGTCCGGTCATTGTGCTCGTTGGCCCTGAACGGGACGGGGCATTCATACATGGAGTGATGAGGGCAGGCGCGAAGGGCTGTCTTTCGTGCGACGAAGAACCGCAGAGATTTGCTACCTGCGTCAGAATGGTCTTCCAAGGAGCGGTCGTGATTTCGAGCGACGCGGCCGTGCGAATGGCGGGCGCTCCCACATCGGGCTCCTCACAGTCGACTACTGATGGTCTGACGACTCGCCAGCAGCAAGTCGCCGTAATGGTTGCGCAAGGTGCATCGAACAAAGAGATCGGCGACGCTCTGTGCATATCTGAACACACGGTGAAGATCCAGCTGGGACAGATACTGGAGAAACTGAACCTCTGCAACCGCCAGCAATTGGCTGCCTATGTGGCCGAGCAGGGAATGCTCGACGACATTCAGCTCGTGTAGCCCACTTCCGCGACCGACACGTGCGACACTTTACACTCTGCAGCAGAGGTGCTTTCGCGACGCTTGGTCTCGTGGCACACATCGAACCCATCCCGCGGACGACGGCACTGCATCCATATTCGACGGGTGATGCACAGGGACCCGGGAGCGCCGGTGCTCTGGTCTCCGGGTCAGTGCTTCGGCCTGTCGGTGCACAATTGCGTAAAGGCTATGCAAGGCCGCCAGGAATGAGACACGGTGCTGATCCGTCCCGATTGTTTCCACTACGAACTCGCGTCGCACGTAGTGTGTCACCATCACGCATCACAGTCACAGTGCCGAAGTCTCGTGTTGCGAAAGGCTGGCCAACCGCGAGTAAGCTCAAGGATCGAGCTCAAATGGAGACGCTTGCTCCTCGAAGACGTAGGAGCCTTCCTGAAAGACACCCACACAGGCGTCGACTACGTCGCGATCATACAGGGTACCGGCATGTGATGTGACTTCCTCGAGAGCACTGCCGACACCAAGCGCACGACGGTACGGTCTATCCGACGCTATAGCCTCGACTACGTCCGCCACTGCAAGAATCCTGGCCTCGAGGATAATGTCGGTGAGAAGAAGGCCCCGCGGATATCCCGATCCGTCCAGCCTCTCATGATGCTGATATACGGTCTCGGCTATGGGCCAGGGGAAGTCTATCTCCCGAAGCACCTCATACCCAATGGCGGGGTGCATTTTGATGATCTCGAACTCTGCCGCGCACAATCTCCGGGTGCAGCTCAGTATCTCCGCAGGCACCCTTACCTTGCCAATATCGTGTATCAGACCCGCAAGTCGCAGGCCCCGGACGTCACCATCGGGCATGCCCAGTTCACGTGCGATGGCAGACGCAAGATCTGCCACGCGGCGCTGGTGGCCGGCGGTGTAGGAGTCCCGCATCTCAAGCAGCATCGCCAGTGACTGAACGGTCTGTTCAAGGGCCGCAATCATTTTCTCCGTGTGACAACTGTTTTCGCGTTCTATACGCTTCCTTTCGGCGATATTGCGTGCGACGGCCATGATCTCAACGGGGTTGCCGCGCGGGTCCCTCAGTGCTGTGTAGCAGATTTCGACCGGTACGAGATAGCCGTCCTTATGTACCAGGTCAATCTCGAACGTGGGCGTTCGATCCGGCGGCACATTCGGGGCGCCGTCTTTGGCCAGTTCCCCGGACAGGACACTCATGGCGAATCGGTATGATTCGGGACTGAAGACTCTCTCCATGGACGTCTGAAGTGCTTCCTTCTGGGTGTAGCCGAGATGACGGTGGATGGAGGCGCTCACGTACGTTGGGCGCATGGTCAAATCGACTGTCCACACCATGTCGCCCGCCGCCTCCACGAGGGTTCGCAATCGATTCGCCCGCGCTTCAGCGGTGATCTGATCTCGATCGCGAGATTGAGGCGGGGACGTTGGAAGGTCCCCCCGTTCCGTTCTGCGGACCTGGTTGTTCATGGTAGACATAGACGTACAACTCCGTGTCTGACCTCACGCGGAAGAGGCAGCACACCTGCTGTCACTACGATTGACATGACAGCATGCACGCTAACAAGCAGCGGAGTGGATGTCAACGTGACCAAAGTCGCCCGTACCATTTGCGGTCTACAATTCCTGCGATCCGGTGCACGGCGTGAGCACGTCACATGAGGCAGGACCTCTCACGGCTTCGGCACCTGGAGTCATGCTTGACCGACCTGTCCGTCTGATATACGGTTGTACCGACTGTTTCGGCGGATGACCTCCCGCACCACCGCTATGACCGTAAGAGTCGTCACTGACAGCACTTGCGACCTGTCCCAGGACGTTGTGCGCGAACTGGGAATCACCGTGGTCCCGCTTCTCATTCATATCGGCGAGGACACGTTCCAGGACGGTGTCACCCTCAACAACGACAGCTTCTACGAGATACTGAAGACCGGGAGCGTCCTACCCAAGACGTCGGCTCCATCATCAGGAATGTTCATCGAGGCCTACGAGCAACTCGCCGAGATCGCTGACGACATCGTCTCCATACACATCTCCGCCAGCCTCAGCGCAACCTACGCTTCAGCACTGGTTGCACGCGACGGAGTCGATGTCCCGCGCCGAATCGAGGTAATCGACTCCCGCTCCGCTTCCTTCGCACTGGGACTGCTGGTTGTGGTGGCCGCAACCATGGCACGTGATGGGGCAACCGTTGACGAAATAGTTGCTGAGATACATGAGTCCATCCCTCGAACTCATTTCTTCGGCGTGCTTGATACCCTCGACTATCTTCACAGAGGTGGGCGTATCGGCAAGGCGTCAACTTTCCTCGGATCCATGCTCAATATCAAGCCGATTCTGTCCCTGCGGGACGGCATTGCCTTTCCGGTTGAGCGTATCAGGGGACGCGAACAGGCTCTTGACCGCCTCTGCGAGATGGTCGGCAGTTACGGGTCGATTTCTCACCTTGCGGTTGGACATACGACCACACCCGAGGAGATGGAGTTGCTGGCATTCAGGCTCTCCCAGTTCTACCCCTCCAGCGGGATTCTGCGTTGCCGCTGCGGAGCTACCATCGGCACCTATTTTGGGCCGGGGGCTCTTGGAGTGGCGTTGATTACGGCACCGAATCGTTCCGCGAACTCGTCAGGTGTCTGACGCGCCACCTTCAGCACGCCTTTCACCCGTCGACCACCCTGAACTCAGCTTCCCGTCGCGTCTGACTATCGCTGCATTCAGCTTTGAGTGCCAAGTCGGGTACATCGGGATGATGTCATTGGCCGGCAAGCACATTTGTCCACACCGTGCTTTGCTGACCGTGATCTGGCTGCAATCTGAGTTCTTGGCGCCGATCCGTACCGATCGGGCCAGATGATTGCCGCAATTTGACCGACGGATCAAATATTCTTAACCTTGTATTAACAATTGTGCAATAGAATAGTTTCGTGACCTGCAGATTCAATGACGTGCCGTGGGGAGGCATTGTTGACTATGAATCCATCTGACGATCGACTGGTTGATGAGATTCTGTCACTGGCCGACAGGCTGTTCAGAGTGCTG
>PWUO01000240.1 GCA_003562555.1 Dehalococcoidia bacterium | reverse complement strand
GCGTATCATCCATCTCAAGGATGGCAAGGTACTGCGAGAGGAACGGCTGCAATGAGCCTTCTCGATCCGCTGCTATCGGCATGGCGGAGCGTAATTGCGCACAAGCTGCGCAGCTTCCTCACTGTGCTGGGTATCGTCATCGGCGTGGCAGCCGTCATTGCTCTGCTCGCTATCGGTCAGGGCGCTCAGAATGAGATCATCGCCAACATCGAGTCGCTCGGCGCCAATCTCGTTCAGATCTCCCCACGTACTGGAGCCGGGGGTGCGCCGACACTGTCGGTTGAGGATGCCCGCGCTATCGAAGGACAGATCGCCAACATCGCAACGGTAGCTCCTGTGGTGCGTGCAACACACCAGGTGACGGCAAACGGACAGGACACCGTCGCCGTCACAATCGGCACAACGCCCGGCTATCGTATCGCCTACAACCTCGAGGTCGCATCCGGTTCTTTCTTCTCTGATTACGATGTGGCCAGATCGGCGCGTGTCGCGGTCCTCGGGTCCAACACGGCAGAGGACCTGTTCGGAAACGCCAACCCCGTCGGTCAGGAGATCAAGATAGGGGGCACCGTAGTCAGGGTCATTGGAGTACTGAAACCAAAGGGCGCAGCAATAATGAGCCCGGACGACAACATCATGCTGCCTCTGGCCTTCATGCAGCAATTCACCACTCAGCAACGAACCGCCCAAGGTGAGCATATCGTCCATTCCATCGCACTCAGCGTCGCCGATGCACAGCATTCCCCAAAGGTGGTCGAGGAAATCACAGACCTGCTTCGAGAGCGCCACAGGTTACTGCCAGACGCCGATAACGACTTCCAAATACTGTCGACTGACGACATAGCCGCCCAGGTGTCCGAGGCCATGGGCATCATGACCATATTCCTGGGCGCCATCGCAGCGATTTCACTGCTGGTTGGCGGCATCGGCGTGATGAACATCATGCTGGTGTCAGTGCTCGAACGAACCAGGGAGATCGGCATTCGCAAGGCGCTTGGCGCGCATGAGCGCGACATCTGGACACAATTCCTCATAGAGGCCGCTCTCCTCACGCTCACCGGAGGTGCTATCGGGATTGCGTTGGGCTACGGCATCGCCTCAGGTGTCGGATACTTCGTCCAGGAGATCACACCCGTCGTGACTCCGGACGTCGTGATGCTGGCTGCGACCGTGTCAATCAGTATCGGACTGTTCTTCGGTTTCTATCCCGCATGGCAAGCGTCGCGACTGAACCCGATCGACGCCCTCAGAGCAGAGTAGCCGCGAAAGGACCCGCCATGTCCCTCCGGTCGGCTCGGCACTGAGCACAGGTGTTCCCCAAATAGAATCGGCGTCAATGAGCAGCGGGCTTCAGGCGACCGTCAACTTCGCCGGGTATGTGATTCATCAGTGTACGAACACACGCAACATGTCATCGCGTACGGGAAAGCTCCGGGTATCAGCCACTGCAGAAACTCATCTGCAATTGTAGGTTGACGCAGGGGCGCAACGTCTCTACAATTGTGCCTTCGACTTCGAGGACGGAACATGAGAGGCAGGACAACCAGTACGATACTCACCGGAGCCATGATGATGCGCCCCCTGCTGACGCACGGGAGGACGCTGCTGTACTCAAAGTGACCTAGACCAAAGACCGAAGAGAAAGCTCGAGGAAGCCTCCCGGAAGGGAGGCTCTTCTTGTTTCGGACGTATCCCGCGTCAGGGACAATCCGAAACAGATAGCGGGACAATCGACACGTGAGCCTGATCTGACCACGAAACGAGAGAGGAGGAACTGACAATGCCAGAACCCTGTGCGTACTTCCGGGGTGAGTACATGAATCCGAAGGATGCCAGAATCGGCATCATGACACACGCGTTCCATTACGGTACTGCTACATTCGGCGGTATCAATGCCACCTGGGATGAGGAGAACCAGCGGTTCTGTCTGTTTCGACTCAAAGACCACTACTGCCGACAGCTCCTGGCATGCAAGATGCTTCACATTCAGCTTCCGTACACGGCCGACGAGATGGCGCACATAACGGTCGAGGCCGTGCGTCGCACCGGATTCAGACAGAACGTGTATTGTCGTCCGGTCGCCTACAAATCCACCGAATTCATCGGTGTGAAGCTCCACGACCTTGATGCCGACTGGTTCGTGGTCGCCACGGTACTCCCTCCATTCTCCACCAGCGGCGGCCTCAGATGCTGCACCTCATCATGGACGCGGATCAGCGACCACCAGATTCCGACGCACGGCAAGATATGCGGCGGCTACGTAAACGGCGCGCTCGCAAAAACCGAAGCACAGCTTGCCGGATTCGACGATGGCATCATGCTGACCCAGGAGGGACACGTGTCCGAGGGTGCCGTTACCAACACGTTCGTGGTACTCAAGGGGCGACTGCTGACGCCACCGCCATCTGACAGCATACTGCTGGGCATGACCCGCGACACCGTCATGCAACTTACCAGGAACGAACTCGGTATGGAGACCATCGAGCGTTCTATCGTCCGCAGCGAGTTGTATGAGGCGGACGAGGTCTTCTTCACCGGCACCTATGCAGGCGTGGTTCCCATTGTTGAGATCGACCGGAGACCCGTGGGTGACGGAACTCCAGGCCAGCTGACGGCCCGGCTGCAGGAGATGTATCGTGAGGTGGCCGTGGGCAGGAATTCTCGGTATCAGCACTGGTGCACATTCCTGAAACCGGACTAGCATACACGTAGATGAAGGTTGCGTGCACCACGCCATCAAGACGGTCCCGTGAAGTCGGCATGGGTACGCGCTACATCAGCGCTGAACTTGCGCGATGCCTGGCGCCGGCAATAGACTTATCGTGAACGACTCAACGGACGACCAACACGATGCAGAGACGGAAGATAGGCATACTTACTGGTGGTGGCGATTGCGCCGGCCTGAATCCAGCGGTTAAGTGGGCGGTCAAGACTGCCCTCGATGCACGCCTTGCCGCAGAACGTAGCACACAGTTTGAGGTGCTGGGGATTCGAAACGGCTGGGAAGGGCTCATGTATCTCGATCCGGCCATGCCCGAAGATCCTCAGTTCGTGATGCCGCTTACCGAGGAGCGTGTACGCACCTGGGACAGATACGGAGGAACCAACCTCGGAAGCTCCCGCGCTAATCCCTACAATCCAAACCACGATCTATCAGGAGTGGTACTCCAGAACATCGAGAGCCTCGGAATCGATTCTCTGATAGTCATCGGGGGAGAGGATACCCTCGGCGTCGCCTCCAGGCTCTCACGCGCAGGGGTGGGCATTGTCGGCATTCCCAAGACAATCGACAAAGACCTGCCAGGAACAGACTACACGCTGGGATTTGAGACCGCCCTGAACGTAATCGTTGAGTGTGTGGACCGTCTGCGCACGACTGCTGGCTCGCATCGGCGTGTATTCGTCGTCGAGACCATGGGCAGGCATGCGGGATGGCTTGCCCTTGAGGGAGGAGAGTCGAGCGGCGCGTACATCATCCTGATACCCGAATACGACTTCTCCATGGAGCGGGTTAACGATCTGATCCTCGAAGGAAACCGGTCGGGAGCTCGCTATGAGATCGTGATTGTCGCAGAAGGCGCGAAGCCCGCCGGATGCGCCGAATTCGTGAGGAACAGCCGTGTGGACAGTTTCGGACATCACACGCTTGGTGGCGTGGGAGACTTCGTAGCCAGTGCCATTGAGGACGGAACGGGACTCGAGACCAGAAGCATGGTGTTGAGCCACCTGCAACGAGGCGGCGTCCCGTGTGCCTACGACCGGCGGATGGGCAGGTACTTCGGAATTGCGGCAGCCGATCTGGTAATGGAGAATGACTTCGGCAGGATGGTGGCCTACCGGCACGGGGAGATTACCGCGATCCCGATCGATCACGCGCTGGGTGAGCCGCACCTGGTTGACATTACTACACAATACGATACTGCCAGGTACAATGGACGGCGAACGATTCTCGGACACCGGCGCTGACATCCTGAGCGGTGGATTCCTCCACTTCGGACACTGGAATGGAAGTTGCAGCCCCATCGTTTCACGCCTTCGCATCCGGTCGCAGAAACACTCCCGACGATACAGCCACTATCCCGGCCCTCATCATTCCTCGACGTAACATCGAAGGTCGCGGGCATTGGCCACCGCGCAGGCGTTCGCATCATTGTTGAAGTAGGCATATACGTCCGCGCCTGCACGAAGCTGTCCACGAACCCACTCTGCCGCACCCGTCAGCTGTTGCCGGCTGTAGTCCTGCGAGTAGTCGACCCCGTGAAAGCGCATGTAGACCCAGTCAGCGGTAACCTCCCTCGGATGCCCGGGGAGCATGTCATGTATGACCAGGGCCGCATTGGCATCGTGCAGGATGCCGAATACTCTGTCACAGAGCCAGGCGGCGTCCCTGAATTCCACCGCCCAACGTACATCGCGAGGCGCGGCATCGAAGAAGGCTCGTAACCGCCCGCAATCCGGCTTCCATCGGGGCGGCAACTGGACAAGTATCGGTCCAAGAAGTGACCCGAGCCGTCGCGCCCGTTCCACAAAACTGCCGATCGTAGCGTCGGGATCCTTGAGCTTCTTCATCTGTGTGGCGTAGCGACTGAACTTCAACGCATAGCAGAAACCGGCGGGAGCCTGGTCGTGCCACGAATCAAACGTGGTCTCGGAAGGGAGGTGATAGAACGTGTTGTTTATCTCTACGGTGTCGAAATGCTCCGCATAGTGCGAGAACCATCGGTTCTTCGGCAGACTGGCCGGATAGAAGACGCCGCGCCAGTGGTCATACTGCCATCCGGAAGTACCAACCCGCAGCTTCCCCCTGTCCGCCATGAGTGCCCTTCTATTCCGGATTCCTTTCAGCAATCCTCAACATCGGGTATCTTCCGGCATTGTCACATGCCTTGCCTGACGCAGCCTCTTCGGTTCTTTGCCTGACCCTACTCGTACGGAAGGTCGCGCACATGTAGTTCGATCTGCCCCTTGATAATCATGAAAGGCACCTTGCGATCGTTAAGCCAGGAATACTCATCGCGGTAACCCTTGAATGAATCGTTCGACACAACCAATGCTTCATGGCGTTCGGCTGTCTGCAGAATGAAGTAGTCGGCATCAGTACCTGCTGGAGCCTGCCGGATAGTGCCGCTGTCGATAAGGCTCTCCAATTGCTCCGGATCATCGATCTCGTGGCGCAGAGTGGCATCGACGATTATCAGAGGGCTGTAGCCACGATCCATGAGTGCCTGCCGCATACTCACAATGTTGCTGACCCTCGGATCGCCGCTTGCGGATACCTCCTCATAAGCCACATTGGCGCCATCTATAATCGCGTACTTCTTGTCCACCAACTGGCCCCTTACCACACGGCCAAAGGCTCACTTCCTGCCGCGGTTTTCGAGCGAATCGGGATTCACAACGTTTTTCGGTTCCCCACTGGCGAAGCCAAGGATACTGTCTACCGTCGTCTCAAGGATGCGTTCCACCGCCTCACGGGTGTTGAAGCCAATATGCGGCGTGTAGACCACGTTCTTCCGCTGAAGAATCAGGGCGTTCTCACCAACGGCGTTAAGCGCCTTCGTGCGTTCGGTGTCGGTGAGGACAGACTTCTCCTCCTTGATGTACTCCTCTCCCTCAAGCACATCAAGGCCTGCACCCGCAAGCGTGCCGTCATCGAGTGCTTCCAGAAGTGCCCTCTGGTCTACGATGCCGCCTCTTGCCGTGTTGATGAGATATGCGCCCTTCCGCATCATGGAGAACTTCTGACGATCGATCAGATGATGTGTCGCATCGTTGTATGGCACGTGCAGGGAAATGATGTCCGACTCCTGCAGCAATCGATCCAAGGGAGCGAACTGAAAACCAAGTGCCTCAGCCAGCGACTCTTGGGGTTTGACATCATAAACCAGTACTGTCATCCCGAATCCTCGGGCTATACGGACAACAT
>PWUO01000300.1 GCA_003562555.1 Dehalococcoidia bacterium | reverse complement strand
TGAGAGGCCCGGGACTGGTCATCATCATCCCGTTCATTGAACGAGCACGTAAGGTCGACCTTCGCGTTGTCACGATGGATGTTCCCCAGCAGGAATGCATCACGCTGGACAACGTCACCATCACCGTCGATGCAGTGATCTACTTCAGGGTAGTGGAACCTGCCGACTCCATCCTCAAGGTGCTGGACTACGCCAGAGCTACGTGGCTACTGTCCCAGACAACTCTCAGGAACGTCGTCGGCCAGTCGGAACTGGATGACGTCCTGGCACACCGCGAGAGGCTGAACGAGAAGATTCAGACCATCGTTGATGAAGGAACCAACCCCTGGGGCGTCAAGGTGAGCATGGTTGAGATTAAGGATGTCGAGCTCCCCGAGAACATGAAGCGCTCCATGGCCGCGCAGGCCGCAGCCGAGCGCGACAGGCGTGCGAAGGTCGTGCATGCCGAGGGCGAGTTCCAGGCTGCAGAGAAGCTATCCGCAGCGGCACAGGTCATGTCCGGTTCACCCGCTGCCTTGCAGCTTCGCTATCTTCAGTCCATGACCGCCATCGCCTCGGAGAAGACGAATACCATACTCTTCCCGCTGCCGCTCGAGCTCCTCAGGGGCTTCAATGAGATGTCATCCAAAGACAAGTCGAAGTAGACCCAATCGATCGTGACGCAGTAGAGGGGTGCAGCTTGAAAGATGCTGCACCCCTCTTCCTTCCGCAGACTATGTCAAACGGCGGGATAACACCAATGAATCCCAGGATTGTGCCACCTAGAGAATCCCCCGGATCTCAGAAAGGTCCGTCACTCCGTTGCAACGCATAAATCCCTCGATTCCCTCGATGATGGCAATCATCGAATTTGCGTCGCCGAACGTTGCAGTGCCCACCTGCACCGCGGTCGCGCCAGCCATGATGAACTCCAGCGCGTCTTCGGTCGTGCTGATGCCGCCACATCCGATGACCGGCACCTTCACCGCATGAGCTACACGGTGCACCATGTGGAGAGCTACGGGCTTGATGGCAGGCCCGGAAAGTCCACCCGCCGGGCGTCCCAGCCGGAACCTGCGCCGCCCCACGTCAATCGCGGTTCCACGAAGGGTGTTGATGACGCACAGTGCGTCGGCACCGGCAGAGATCGCCGCTGATGCGATTGACACGATATCCGAGACATTGGGACTCAGCTTCACGATCAGAGGCAGGGATGTGGCTGCCCTCACCGCTGCGGTAACCTGCGAAGCCATCTCGGGATTCGTCCCGAACTCAAGACTACCTTTCTCCACGTTAGGGCAGCTTATGTTCACCTCAAGCGCAGACACACCTTCGACCTCGTCGAGTTGGCGCGCCACCTGCGCGTATTCATCGACAGTATGACCAGCGATGTTCGCTATGACGGGAACCGTCCAGGTCGCCCAGACAGGCGCACGTTCACGAATAGCGGCCTCAACGCCGATGTTCTCAAGACCTATCGAGTTGAGTACGCCTGATGACGTCTCCCACAACCGTGGTTGAGGATTTCCCTCCCACGGAATCAAGGTGAGGCCTTTGGTTACTATGGCTCCCAGTCTCTCAACCGCTACGAGGTCCGCATACTCGGTTCCGTAGCCAAACGTGCCCGACGCCGGCATCACCGGGTTTCTCAGAGTAAGCCCGCGAGGATTGAGGGGGGCCAGTGAAACGTGCAGCGACTGATCGTGATCCACTAGCTTCAGATTATCGCAGCAGGTGTCCCCTGATGCAACACCTCCCCACGAACAGCGTGGTACAATCCCCGGCCATGGGGAGCGACGCCTGCCTGTTCCGTCCTATGACTGAGGCCGACATACCCCAGGTATACGCCATCGACCACGAATGTTTCCCCGCCGAATCCATGTTCCGTCCCTACTCCAGTTATGGCCGTGAAATGCATAATTCCATGGCCCACTACATCGTCGCGTGTGTACCTTCCCGCCAGCGCAGTGAACATATGCGACGCTCCTGGATGCGACGACTCCTTTCCGGCGGGTCGCTCAGCACATCTCCAGCCACCACGCGCCAGGACCTGCTGGTAGGCTTCGCGGGCTTCTGGGTCATGCTGGACGAGGCACACATCATCGCAATCGCGGTTCGAAATCCATATCGTCGCCAAGCCATAGGCGAGGGACTGCTGCTTTGCGTGATCGACATGGCAACCAGCCTGCGGACGCGACTCCTCACGCTCGAGGTACGGGCGAGCAACCATCCGGCGCAACAGATGTACCTGAAGCATGGATTCCATGTGGTTGGGAAGAGGCCCCGTTACTACTCGGACAATCAGGAAGACGCCGTGCTGATGAGCATCGAGGATTTGCAGGACCCAGAGTTTCGGGAGAGGTTCAGGCAGCAGAAGAGTGAACTGCTACAGCAGGATTATCTCTCGCGCGCCATCGAGATCCCTGAAGATTCGTTCGATCCGGTGCCGGATTAGCGGTACTTCTCGAGAATAGCCTTAAAGGCATCCACGACCTGACCCAGTTCTTCCCGGCTCGCTGCGAATGTGGAGAGTTCGAGTGCCTTCGTCTGGCCCGGTTTCAGCCCCCAGATACCACGAGATTCCATCTCCTTGTACAGATAGAACCCCCGTTCGCGTACGCGCTGCGAGATGTCGAACAACGCTGGCGTCTCGAACACCATAATGTCGTGTCGATGCGGCTTCTCTCCAAGTTGCGTGAAGCCAAGTTCCTCCATGGCGCTCGAGAACCATTGCGCCTTGGCGACCTGTTCATCCCAGTGAGTCACCCGCTCAACTACCGTAGGAAACGAAGCCATCAGAGTCGCCAGAGTTACGCCACGCACGGTACAGCCAAGGCACTCAATCTCCTTGGTCTTATGCAGGGCGGAACGGCGGAGGACGACCTCCTGCCACTTCTGCTTCATCCCGAGAACGCCTGACGGTCCTGCGGAAGCCATACTCTTATGTCCGCTACCGACGATGAAATCGGCACCGAAATCGTTCATGCGAACC
Source organism: Dehalococcoidia bacterium (assembly GCA_003562555.1). GTDB lineage: Bacteria > Chloroflexota > Dehalococcoidia > GIF9 > AB-539-J10 > SKVJ01. The sequence continues at coordinate 2,958 of PWUO01000300.1, read as the reverse complement.
GGCATGCGGCCGACCGCATAGGCGCCATTCAGCAGCAATGGAACTCCTTCAGTCCCGGCGATCTCACCCACGCGGGCTGCATCAACCAGATTGCCGAAGCGACCATCGGGGTAGGTAAGAATGAGCAGCGCAGCCTTACGGTCACGCAGCGCCTGTGCGAATCCCTCAGGGTCTACCTTGTACTCCGGATACCCCGAGTTGGGAACCGGCGCGAGTTCAACGCCAGCCCTTTCGGCGGCCACGGCAGTGCTGTAGTGTCTGTTGCCATCAACGACCACCACATCACCTGGCTTGGTTACGGAATGGATGACCATGAATACGCCATCACGGGCACCGTAGGTAAGCGTCGCAATGTCGCTTCCAAGAAATTCAGGCAGCATCTCAGTCACGAATTGCCGTACCGGAGGATTCGCGATATCGACCAATCGGCCCTGGCAGAAGTCGCAGATCGAGTACCCATCTCCGAACTCCAGCAGCATACGGCGTGCGGCATCGGTGAGGATACTGCCCGTTTGCAGCGGCATGATGTTAATCATGTCCCGGTGCGGACGTGTCAGCCCGGTCAGCTTCTCAAGATCAGCCTGTCTTGTCACTGCCTTTCTCTTCTCCTGTCGCCATGATGGGTCGAATCTCAACGGTGACGAATACACCACCGCCAACGCGTATCTTCTTCTGCTGCCGCTCGATGTGGCTTCGCACTGCGTCGGGCAGTTCGAGGTTCAAATCGGACAGGTGACGTATCATCTTCACCTGGAAGTCACGTGATTCGGCAGCGTCCTCAGCCATCGCAGCCGCCGCCATCGCGATAGCGCTCATGTAGTTCAACCCGGTATACGTCCCCGAGGGCTGAATGTCACTATAGATTGTGCCCTCGCCCACGCAGATTTCGTTGAATCCAGCGGGGCCGATCAGCTTCTTGCCGTGCTCACGCTCGACCAGCTTCACTTCAACTTTGTTATCCCTGTACGCCACAAATTCACAAGGCGAAGGCTCATCTTTGTGTTTGCGCGCGCTGCCCTCGATGGCCTTCGCGATCTTCAAGCCGCGATCAGTCTTCGGCTGAGACAGGAACGTCAGCGACTCCGCGATGTCTTTGTCGGAGAAGTCCACGACAGAGAACTGCGGATACACGAGCTTACGTATGTCATCCGACCCATGCAGGATCATCGCCAGGCGCTCGATTCCCATGCCCGCATTAAAAGCGGGATAGCGGATCTCGAAGTTCGCGAGCGCGACCGGCGAGTACATTCCGATATCAGCAACCTCGAGCCACTGGCCGCGGTACTTCACGAAGACCTCTTCTTCAAAGCCAGGCGCGTAGTACTTCGATGTGGCGGACTTGGTCTCGAATCGCACATCCTCGAAGCCATAATCAGAAAGTATCTGCGATGTGATGTCGCGGCCTGCCTCAAGCGACATCTGCGGATCCATGATGGCTATGGAAGCCGAGTGGTGTACCCTCAGGTGGTGTGCGTCCTCACGTTGCTCATTGCGGTAACGTGGGCCGACCGCGAACAGGGCGACGGGATGGGTCGCCCTATCCTGCAGAGCGGCAAGCGTATGAAACCACGTAGCAGTCATGTGACTGCGCAGGGTCTTGTCAGTCGGCACCGGCTTCAACTGATAGAGCTCTGGAAACACCTTGTTGATGATTTCAGTTGCCTGAGTATCCGCAATGCCGAGCCGTTTCATCAGAGCGTCAATGAGGTCATCAGCCTCTATATCGCCGCGCTTGTACGCCCTTAGTATTGATCCTAACTCCTCGACATCCACTGGTCTTCCCACGATGGTCTCAACCTGCCCTACGCGCTGCACGCTTAACCCGATCTCAGGGCGAGGCAGATGCGCAAGGTAGAACGCCCGATCCAGAATCACAAGTGCCTCAGGACCGTACTGCCTCATGACGTCGGAATCCGGAAGGATCGTCAGGTTCTCAGCTTCATCGAAGCCCCGTGCCAGCAGTATCTCCCGTGATCGCTGCATAAGGTCACGGACGGGATGGGGCCTGCCTCGTGATGGCAACGTCACCGACGTATTCCTGGGCAGCAGTTCGGCTGTCGCAAGCCAGGTCTCGGTGAAGTCGGTCTTCGCGCGAGCGCGAATGGAGGAAACGTCGAAATCAGCCATGCAGAATCACTCCTGTGCGTCGCAGCATTGTACCAGATAGTCTCTGATCAGAGTGAGGGCTGCCTCGAGCGCCGCCTCCTTGTTGTGGAACCTGTCACCATGGAAGTGAAACTCGTGAGGGCGACATCCGGTTGATGTCGCAAGCGCGATGTAGAACAGTCCGACCGGCTTGGTTGCGGTCGCTCCCCCCGGACCGGCAATGCCACTATCGGACACACAAACGTCCGCATTGAGCATCCTCCGTCCACCTTCAGCCATCTCGCACGCGACCTCCTCGCTCACCGCTCCATACTCAGATAGCGAGGATGCTCTTACACCAAGCAGTCGCATCTTCGCATCGTTGCTGTACGCCACGATGCCTCCACACACGTATTCCGATGACCCTGGAACATCTGTGAGCACATCCGCTATGCGTCCGGCCGTCGCGGATTCGGCCGTAGCCAGGGTACGCACGCCCTTGCCAGAATCTCGGAGTCGTGCCTGCAGTTCTGAAATCTGACTGCTGATCGTTATGCTGCCGATACCACGTCTGTTCATACACATCTACGGAACCGCAGAAGGCGCGCTTGGATCTCCCAGACCATCGTAGCCGGACGGTGATTCAATCGCAAGATGCGCACTACAGTAGAAGTAGTCAGCACGAAGTTGCCCGTAACCTGCGGCAGAACTGCCATTGAGCTAGATAGGAGAAGTAAGACAAAAGGAACCCTCTGGCAACGGCATATTTTCCCGGAGAGTTGCCCCTCGAGTATCGTCTGCGCTGGAGCGTTTCACTTCCGTGTTCGGGATGGGAACGGGTGGTTCCGCTCCGCTCCAGTCACCAAAGGGTTC